>WGFD01000226.1 GCA_015492395.1 Deltaproteobacteria bacterium
AGACCGCATTGAGTTTCAGGTTGTCGAAGATTCCCCGCAGCAATCCGAAAGGAATCTTTACATGCAAGGAATTATCCGACCCGCCTGCCTGCCTACCTGTCAATCTTGGCGGACAGGTTATATTACGTTCGCTATGCATGTTCAACTATCCCCCCCTCAAAGAGCGGGGCATTCTGGCATCTTTAGTAAAATTTCAACCATCTCTATAACGATGTCTACAGCCTCGGCCACAAGGTTCCTACATCCTTCCGATAAAACCGTCCCGGGAGCGAGATTCTCAGCGGGTATGCCTACTATCTTTATATCCGGCATATCCATCCCCAAAACATTCATCAGTTCCAGAACAGAGCCGAGCTCCACCTCATGGACCGAAAACCCTGTTTCCTTCTTATTCACACCCAATTCATCCGGAGAAAAGACGGTTATACGTGAATGAACTCCCCTGACGGCATCCGCTATGAATACCGTCCCATAGCCGGAGAGGATATCTATAAGTGAGATTCCACCGGTCCCTCCATCGACAATGTCTACTCCATCCGGGAGCTTATGCCTCCTGAGTTCATTTATCACATGTATCCCCGCCCCGTCATCGCTCATCAGCGTATTACCAAGGCCAAGGAGAAGGAGGGGCTTCTTCATCCTACAAACTTAACTTCCAGGAAGTGTGTCGAGCATGAAATGCAGGGATCATACGCCCTTACCAGGACCTCGAGCCGCTGTTCGATCTCCTTCCTGGGAAGGTCCAGTATCTCCGGTACAAGTGCCCTTATATCCTCTTCTATGTTGGCGAGGTTCTGGGCGGTGGGGATTATGCAGTTGACGGCGGTAATCGTACCGTTCTCATCGATCTCATAGTCGTGGTACAGGGTCCCCCTCGGAGCCTCCACAACACCTACACCCCTCCCCGCCGACACCTTCATCCCATCCTCCTTACCGCATCTGAGGTCTCTGCCGGCGATGTCATCCAGAAGGTTTAGGGAATCATGGATTGCGTGTACCGACTCCACCACCTGAGCGAGGTTGTTCATGAAGGGATTGACGCACCGGACCCTCAGTCCAAGCTCCTTCGCGGCCCATTTTGCCTCACTCCTTAAGACATCATAGTTATTATTAACCCTGGCCAGGGCCCCAACCATAATCGACTCGCCGCCCGATCTTGCGTGCTTTGCCGTAGAATACTCTATCACCTCTTCGGTGATAAATTCCTTATAATCTATGGGGTAGACAGGTGGTCCATCCGTGCTATAGAGCATGCCCCCATAGAGGGCGTACTCCCCATCCTCATGCAATGAAACATATCTCGTGGGCCTGTCGAACTTCGGCATCTCTAGATCTTTAAAGAGGGCCACAGTCTCCTCCATATCCGGCACGACAGCTTCAAGGGTCCGCATCACTTCACCAAGGTCGTTTTTTGAAGGCACCCTGGTGAATCCACCAATGGAGATGCCTACAGGATGGACATGTCTGCCGACGAGTATCCTGCACACCTCGTTTGCCGCCTTCTTCAACCTCAATGCACGCTTCACCACCTCCGGATGACTACCGGCCATTGGGATGATGGAACCAACACCGAAGAAGTTAGGGGCCACAAGGAGATAGATATGGAGGATGTGGCTCTGCAATATCTCCGCGTTCACCAGTATCTTCCTCAACAGGACCGTCTCAGTTGAAGGCATTATACCCAAGGCCATCTCACATGCCTTTATAGATGCCGTTGTATGACTTATCGCGCATATGCCGCATATCCTTGAGGTTATATGGGGGGCCTCATCAAACCTCCTGCCCTTGAGCATGACCTCGAAGAAGCGCGGCGACTCGACTATCTCGAGCCTTAGCTCCTCTATCCTGCCCTTTCTAACATTCAGGACTATATTGCCATGACCCTCTACCCTCGTTATATGGTGCAGATGTATATCGTGAGTCACTCAATCCTCCGTTGATCCGGGACCACTGATCCCCTCAAGACCGTTGAAGAGCCCGAACTTACTCTCTATCTGTTCCCTGGTAAATCCCTTCTCCAAGAGAATATTGAACAGTGACTTTATATTTGGATCCTCGGTAAGTCCTCTGCATCCTGTACAGTTGTCCCTATACGTCGGACATATGGCGTCACACCCCGCGCGGGTCACGGAACCGAGGCACCACCTTCCCTGCTCGACAAGACAGATATTTCCCCGGGATCTACACTCGACACATACGGGATAATCCGGCAGTCTCGGCTCTATCTCAAGCACCAAGGCCTGGACGAACCTGAGGAACTCCTCCTTATCGATAGGGCAGCCTGGAAGGACATAGTCGACATCCACGACGTCTTTTATCCTCTTTACAGGGATAGTATCCGAAAAGAGATCTCTCCTGCCGTATGTTGCGGTAAGCCACATATCCTTCGGGCATACATTCTTCAAGACGTTAATACCGCCTATATGGGCACAGGCCCCGAAGGCTACAAGGATCCCGGCCTTATTCCTTATCCTCTCCAGATCCCCCTCCTCCGACTCCCTTGTAATCGAGCCCTCTACAAAGGCGATCTCATAATTCTCCCCCTTTTCGCTCATCATCTCTCTGAAGTTAACGAACTCGACCTGCTCTATGAGATGAAGAAGCTCGTCCTCAAGGTTGAGTACCTGAAGCTGGCAGCCTTCACAGCTCGTAAAACTGAAAACACCTATCTTTGGCCGCATCTAAAGGGCCTCCTTGAGCTTCCTGGCCTCCATGTAAGACAGGACAGGTCCGTCTTGGCAGAGGTATATACCGTTAATCTGGCAATGTCCGCATTTACCGATCCCGCAACGCATCCTCCTCTCGAGGGAAAGATATATATTGCCCTCAAACAGCCCCTTGTTCAGTATCTCAGAAACAACGAACCTGTACATTATAGGAGGGCCTACCACGGCGGCCACGGCATTTAGGGAGTCCACATCCACATACCTGAAGAGCTTGGTTATCACTCCCACGTGCTTATCCCATGGCGGAACTGCCACATCAACGGTAAGGTGTACCTCGATGGAGGGATTCGCCTCCCAGAGAAGGATATCCTCTTTAAAGAGGATATCCTGGGGACGTTTGGCGCCTATCAGGACAATTACCCGGCCGTACCGGTCCCTTTCATGGATGACATGTCTTATAAGCGACCTGAGTGGGGCAAGGCCAAGGCCGCCAGCCACAATAACTACATCCCTACCCTCTATCCTTTCCATGGGAAAGCCGTTGCCATAGGGTCCGCGAATACCCACTTTATCTCCCACTGACAGCCTGTGAACTGCCCTTGTCAGGTTCCCGACGACACGGATGCAGAGTTCGAAAGACTTCTCCGAATCGAGCGGAGAGGATGAGATGGATATGGGTGCCTCTCCTATCCCAAATAATGAGAGGATTACAAACTGGCTGGCCCTGAAGCGGAGGATCCCGCCTTTACTCAACCTTATGCTGAAGACACAGTCTTTATCCGTAAGTCTGTCTATACCTGTAATCGTTGCGGCCACTGGCAACATATTCTGCCCGTATCCCCCGGCGGACAGGCTCATGCGTGCCTCTTTTCCATTATATGGTTGAATATATCTATAATACTTATTCCTGCCATACAGGAATCTATACACCTGCCGCAGCCCACGCATCCGGACCTGCCGAACCTCTTCTTCAGGTAGACCTCCTTCTTAAATACCCTGTGGCGTATCCTCGCCGCGGCGCTATCCCTGAAGTTCTCACCGGAGGCAACCTTGCAGAACCCCTCCAACTGACAGCCGTCCCACCGCCTGTACCTGCACCCTTCCCGCATATCGGAACCTATCTCGTCCACCGTATCGAAACAGTAGCATGTGGGGCATACGATATTACACGCACCACACGAAAGACACCTCTCCCCCTTCACATCCCATATATCATCATCATAATTCTCCTTCAGAAGGTGGGATAGCTTACCCATCTCACCGGCTACGGCCCTTCCGAATCTCAACCCTCCCTCATCCCTTCTAAGCATCAGGGCTATCCGGTCATCGTACACGGCCTTCCTGAAAGATGGGTCACCTCCCACTATCTCTTTTCCTCTGCCGGTCTCCACCCTCACATAGAACCCGGACCCTATATCGGTAAAGATAACGTCGTATCCTCTGTCGGCATAGTGGCAACCCTTGTCATAGCATAAGGTGTCCTCCCTGCAAGGGGTCAGGCATTCATAGCCGATTATCACCGTGGCCCGCCTTATTGCGAGATAATTCTCATCGGCGGGCTCTTCTGCAAGCACCTCATCCATAATATTGATGGCATTGATATCGCATGGATGGACGAAGAGGAGCACCTGTTGACGGACATCGATGACAGCCTTCGTCTTTTCTATATCCTCAAGATCGAACTTCAGTAGGGGTTCATTATTCCGGTATATCCACTTGACCGGAGGAAGGAGGGTAGTCCCATACTCCATGACCGCTCCGGAAGGTTCGGTAAGAAGGTCGAAGACAAAACGGTCTTCCCTGGGCACAGGCGCGATAACGTCGTAATTGTCCATTAGCCTGGCAATGAACCCCTCGACGCCATCGTATTTAATGGTCCGATCCATACACCCTCGCCACCCAGATTTAGCAACGATACCCTGACATTGAAGTTGCTGCAGCAATCCGCAGGCCTGCCCGTAGCAGACAGGGAATCTCACATGCAAGGAACGGTTCTTGTTGTACTCGCTCCCTAATCCCTTGTAGCAAGCTGCGGGGAATGCCTGCCTGCCAATCCTGACGGACGGGTGCCACGGCAGACAGGCGCTCGCTATGCATGTTCAAGCCATGGACTCCATGGCGGATTTGAAGTGATTGAGGAAGTCTTCCCCATGTATCGGTCTGATCAATATCCACTTCTTGTTCTTGTCCAGCGCTATCTCCACCTCACTGCCGGGGATGATCTCCAGGTAACGCAGATACTCTTCAGGGATGATAACCCCCTCTTTCCCCTTGTCTATCTTAACTATTTTCTCTTTCATATATATACCCCTCTTAAACGGTTTGCAACCCTCCGGCGATGCTTTTTAAGATATCATAGTTAGCATATGATCATCTGTCAAGCAGTTAAGACGGTGCCTGTTAAGGAGGTGCTATGGACTAAACAAAACGGATCTTCCAGCCGATTAAGTATGGAGGAGACCTCTGAATAATCCATCCCTGAATTGCTCAGAGGCGAAGGAGAAAAATGCGCCTCCTTCATTTCTTACATTTCCGATGGCTCACAGCCATCAAAAATAGCGGCACAGGGCTGGCCGCGGAAGACCTGGACAAATCAGATCTTCCTTAGGCAGCATTAGGCCGAAACGCTTACCAGTTATATTATGACCTTGACAAAGTTGCAGAAAGAGGTATATTTACGTGGGGATGAGAGAAGAGGATACTAAACAAAAGAAGAGATTATTCAGCTTCAAAAGACGTCAGCGTTACTTTGTGGCCAGGGAGTTACAGATCTCCTTGGCCTTTCTTGTTATATTGGCCCTGCTCGGGGGTGTCTTCCTGCAATCCGTATCAAAGGGGCTTAGCTCTTACTTCGGCCTCTCCACTCCGGCCGTCAGTATCCTACTGATCATAGGTTATATCCTCATCATTATATTCCTCTCAATCTTATTCTCGCACCGCCTGGTAGGACCATTCAAAAGGCTGGAGTACGAAATGAAGATCATCTCAAAGGGAGAGATAGCAAGGAGGCTGACCGTAAGGACTAAAGACGACCTCCATGTAAGGAACTTTATAGCATATACCAACGCATTCATAGACAGCTTTGAAGCATTGAGCAAAGAGTACAATATGCTCAACAGCACCATCTCCACCCAGCTCTCAGAGCTGACGAAGATGCTGGATCATGAGCATATCGACTGTGAGGAAATAGGACGCCGTATCAAGCAGATACAGCGCAAGATCTATGAATTCAGGGAACATTGGTGACACACATACCATAGCATCCAGCCGATGAAACATACTGTTTGGCCACTTTATAGCAAGATTTTACCGGCCATCCTCGCCTCAATATCACTCATACTATACAGGGCTGTACCACTTTACCCATATGACGTGATTCCGCTCAACCTCAAAGAGGCCGAGCTTGAATTCGTAATAGACGGTGATACGATCGAGATAGCGGGAGACCAGAGGGTACGCTATATCGGAATAGATAGTCCCGAGGAAAACGAACCCCTCTATGCCGAGGCGAAAGAGCTTAATAAAGGACTCTTGAAAGGAAGAAAGATAAGGCTTGATATCTGCGCGGAGGAGTCACATGATAAATACGGAAGGCTGTTGGCATGGGTATATGCGGATGGCGAACTCGTCAACTCACTTATTTTGAAGAATGGACTTGCCGATATTATGATCATTTCACCTTGCGGATTAAAACATGCAGGCATCTTAAGGAAAAGCCGGCTGGAGGCTATCGATCATGGTCTTGGCATCTGGGCCGGCATGGAAACCATCGACGCACAGAGCGCCGGTAGATATATCGGAAAAGCTGCAAGAGTCCACGGCCAAGTCGTCGGTGTACACGACAGCGGAGAGGCCGTCTTCATAAACTTCACCCCTGATATCAAAAAGGGCTTCTGTGCCGTCATCTTATACAACAGCCTTGACAAGTTCAAATCATCAGAAGTGGATCCTGCGGAACTTCTAAACAAGAAAATCTCAGTTACAGGAACGATAACAAAGCATCATGGCCGCCCGGAGATCGTAGTCGAAGATCCATCACAAATAGAACTAAACCCTAGATCCCCATCTTCCTTGCAACCATCTCAAGCTCTTTCGGCCTTCCCTCCGCTTCTATCTTCGCCTTCACTTGCTCATGTGAGAGTTTGAACTTACTCTCCACCCTCTTCCTGTAGACAGGCGCACCGTTATAGGCGCAGAAGGGATAGAGGTGTCCGTTAGGATCAGGGTAGTGGATTACGCACCGCTTCACCCTCTCCACGCTGAAGTTATAGGCATCCATGAAGTGCATCCCGGCAACGAAGAAGCTCTTGTAGGACTCGTTTCTGCCATCCTCTCCGGTATAGGTTCTCCTAAGTCTCCTATCCTGATACCCTTCGAAGCTCTGAAGGAACTTCTCAAAGGTAAGTCCCTTAGGCGCCTTATCACTCAGAAAGTACTTCTTCAACCTGTAGAGCACCTTCACCTTAGACAGAAGACCAAACTTGGAAGGCTTGATCTCTTTGGAGAGCTTTAGCAGCTCCGCCAGGAATGGATCCATATCCAAAAACTCGCTGATAGGTTTTACGGTACCATCCTCTCCTATGAAGAAGTAGGCCCCCTGTGAACAGTGGGGGTGGAGCGTAAGGGTATAGTTAGGTTTACCGCTGAGCGCCGAGGCAAGTCTCGATATCGTCGATGTAATGCCTATGGGAAACCAATCCCTCATAGCCTTCATATAGCCCGTCTGTCTTTCGATATCGAAGGCGAGATCGGCCAAAGTATACCTCTTTTCAAGCCTGTGGCTCTGGCTGAAACGGCCGACAAAGGACACAGGCTGGAAGGCTATTCCGCTGATCACGTCATTATTTTCAGCGGCAAATCGCATAATATCACCCACCTGGTGATCATTGTACCCCTTCACAAGGGTAACAACTGGTATTACATCTATCCTTACCTTCCTGCAATTTTCTATGGCCTTGAGCTTGATGTCGAATAACGGCCGGGCACGCGTCTTTTTGTAAACATCATCTGAAACGCCGTCAAACTGAAGATAGAGATTATCTACACCGGCCTCCTTTGCCGCCTGTGCAAACTCCGGATCGGCCATCTTGATTCCATTTGTATTCACCTGGATGTAGTAGAAGTCCATCTCTTTCGCCTTCATGACTATCTTCAGGAAGTCGGGCCTTACGGTAGGCTCTCCCCCAGAAAACTGGACCATATTCGCCTTAACAGGTTTCTGGTTGGCGAGGCTCTCCAGCATACTTACAACCTCATCGAATGACGGCTCGTACAGGTATCCGGCGGCATTGGCATTCGCAAAGCATACGGGACATGTAAGATTACACCTGTTTGTAAGGTCCATTATTGGGAGCCCGCTGTGGCTCGTATGCATATTGCAGAGTCCGCACTGGGAAGGGCATACGGTGGCACTATGAATCGGCGGATCTTCAACACCCATTCCATCCCCGCACCATAGCTCCTCACATCTGTAGTAGAGGTTTACGTCACCATAAAATATATCCTTGAATTCACCATGATCTTTACACTTTTTCCTCATCCACACCTTCCCGGCCTCAGGATACAGGGTTGCATCGATAATCTCCATGCATTCGGGACACATAGATTCGATCTTTTTGGGGAGACCGAATTCAACAGGTATGATATCTGTTCCTGAGTAAGTCTTGGTTGGCCTGAAAGCATGGTATTGGGGGGTTTCGGTCGTCTCGTTAGATCCCAACAAACGTTGAATTATGCTCATAGTAGACCTCCGGTACGAGTTTTCCTATAACAGCATTGCACGTGAGTTGATTGCAAAACCGCACACAGCCTATGTCATGCAGGGAATTACTAAAATATAATGTTTTCTCAGTATTTAATCAAGCTTTTTTTCTATCTCAATGCCCTACAAGAGCTCCGTCTCCTTGAGGGCCATGAATGCGGCACCGACCATCCCCCCCTCTTTGCCAAGCCGCGCAGGCGCCACCTTTACGCGTTCAGCTGGAACCTTAAAGGCCCTCCTTAACATCTCAGCCCTTGCCGATTCGAGGAAGAGATCACTGCTCTGAGAGAGCCCTCCTCCGATCACAACCATCTCTACATTCAGCAGGTTTACCAGGTCGGTCATGCCTATGCCAAGGTATCCAGCCAACCTTTCAAAAAGTCCCTTGCAGAACATATCGCCAAAGCGAGCCATATCGGCTATGACATCGGCGGTAATATTATTGAACGAGCCATCGCAACGCCTCAGCAACGGTTCGCATGCACTGTCTCCGGAACCATCCCTCGCCATTCTGACCAGCGCGGTGGCCGATGCATACATCTCAAGGCATCCCCTGCCACCGCAATTGCATGGCAACCCCTCAGGTTCGACAACCAAGTGGCCTATCTCTCCGGCCGTACCATCAACCCCTCTCCACAACCTTTCCCCAAAGACCACGCCACCCCCAACACCTGTCCCCAGCGTAAGGCAACAGAAGTCTTTCACCCCTTCCGCAGCCCCGACCCAGCCTTCACCGAGCGCAAACAGGTTGGCATCGTTATCTACGAAGAGGGGCCATGGCAGCCTTGCAGCCAACTCAGACCTGACATTAAATCCATCCCATCCCGGCAGATTTGGGGACTGGACAACAGTGCCCTCTGAAAATATTACGGTACCCGGCACGCCGAAACCTATGCCGGCCAACCTTAGGCCGCGCACATGGAACCTGACATCCTCAATAATACTCAATATCCTCTTAATCGCGGCATCCCTCCCCTCATTGATCCCGGAGGGTGAAGATTTTTTGAACAAAATCTCCCCGTCCGGCGTGAGGGCACCGGCCTTGAGGTTCGTTCCCCCCAGATCTACACCGATAACGTATTCCAATTTTTCTCTTTCAGTCAATCAACTATACTTCCATAATCCACTCATATACTCGAACCGCACAGGGACCTTGAAAAAAACAATAGGACATACAACTCACAATATATGCGTACTATCAAATGGAGCCGACGAGGAGATTCGAACTCCTGACCTGCTGATTACGAATCAGCTGCTCTACCAACTGAGCTACGTCGGCCTTTATAGATGTATATTGGAAACCACTCTTACTTCAAGAAAGGCTTGCGTAATACATGTAAATGTAGTTGAAGGCAGGTTATTTGTCAAGGAGTTTGGGTTCGATGCAGGAAAGCAATAGCCGACGAACAGCACCCTGAATACGTATCAAATACAACCATACGCAGCTACAATGCCCTCTCAGTAGGAATTAAGTTCTTTCTCTTCCATGCCGAATATAAATGTGAACGCCACACTACCCAAACAGGTTAATATAATGGACAAAACATCGGCGGAAATGGTCTTGATAGCAGAAGGCGACTTGACCACCAAGACCATGCTCGAAGAGACACTCCACTCCCACGGTTATAAAACCATCCATACCGCCAATGGAGATGAGGCGTTAAGGCTATTCAAAAAGCACGCCCCCCAAACCGCCATACTAAACATCTCGTTGTCCGGCAAGAGCGGACTTGATGTGTGCCGAAAGATCCGCAAACTCCAACCGGAACGTCACATTCCTATTATACTTCTCTCCGATACAAAAGACATTGATGCCAAAGTCGAAGCCCTCAACAGAGGGGCGGACGACTTTCTTCTAAAACCGGTCCATGGAAAAGAGCTGATCGCTAAGATACACGCCGTTGAGAAGATAAGGAAGCTCTATAAAGAGGTTGAAGAACGCAACCAGGAGTTGAAGCTGATACTCGATATCATGACTACCACATCCGAGTCGATCAACAGCGATGAGATACTCTACTCCATAGTTAAAAAGACGGCAGACTTCATCGGCGCCACGCGTTGCTCGATAGTACTCATACCGAGGGACAACGAGGGTTACGTGGTCGCTTCACACGAAAGTCCGTCGATAAGGGGTATAAAGCTCAACCTTAGGAAATATCCAGAACTTCTAAAAGTACTCGACACGAGAGAATCCCTGGTGGTCGAAGACATGGCCAGAGAACCCTTGTTCGACGATGTAAGGGGACATATAAGGAACCTCACGGACTCCAGTCTTCTTATACTGCCCATAGCGTGGGAAGAAGAGGTCCTTGGCACCATGTTGCTGAGGACGAGAAGAGAGAAAAAAGGTTACACCGACAATGAGATCTACTTATGCCGTATAATAGCAAAGGTCTCTTACCACCCATTGAAGAAGGCCAGACTCTTCGAAGAGATAGCCGCGGAAAAGGAACACCTCAAGACACTGGCCATAAAAGATCAGCTCACCGGCCTTTACAACCACAACTTCTTCTACAACAGGCTGGATGATGAGTTCAGCAGGTCCAAACGATATGGAGTACCGCTGTCATTGATAATGCTGGACATTGACAACTTCAAAGGCATTAATGACAACTTCGGCCACCGTGCCGGAGACAGGACATTGAAAGAAGTGGCTGCAATGCTGAAAAAGACGGCAAGGAAGGCCGATATTGTCTCTCGTTATGGCGGAGAAGAGTTCGCAATAATCCTACCCCACACTAACCTTCAGGGTGCCAAAGGGGAGGCTGAGAGGATAAGACAACTAATATACGCTCACACCTATGCAGGGCTCAAAGACGTCAAAGTAAGCACCAGCATCGGGGTGGCCGCCTTTCCAAGCAGTGATATCAAGAATTCCGGAGACCTCGTAAACCTGGCAGATACCGCCCTCTACGAGGCGAAGAGGAACGGCAAGAACAGGGTCGTAGCACTCGGCACCGGCCGGGTCTGACACGACAATCCGCGGAAAAACCGCCGTAATCCATCGAAAAGTTCTATCATGCAAGCCGTCGGAAAGCGATGAGAGCATGCTTGAATATAGGTCGTGGACGGACATTTACAGCATCATAATCGATTAGGGGAAGCGGTAGTAACCATCTCATCACATAAGTTCGCTGAAGTCTGTAATGCATGGAAACCCCTCAGGCACATGATCCTTCCGTCTTGAATTCGCACCGGCTTTCAACAGGACATATCGTATACCGTAACCCGATGCGGTCCTCAAGACCTCCTCGGTGTCGTCTATCAAGAGCGTTCTCTCACTGTCAAAGCCCAGGAGTCCATGTATCCCCCTCCAGAACTCCATGAACTCCTTGGGATATCCAAGATCGAAGGAAGAGACGACAGAGTCAAAGTATCTACCAATGCCTGTTTCTTTAAGTTTGAGATCAATGGTCTTATGGTGCGCGTTTGTCACCAAAAACACATTCTTCCCGCGACCCTTGAGCATCCTCAGAAAGCACTCTACATTGGGATGGACTTCGATCAAGTGTCTTATCTGCTCCTTAAGCGCCTTGATGTCCATGCCCAGTTCACCCGACCAGAAATCTATATCGGTCCAGCTCAGCGTTCTCTCGTGCCTTCTGTACCTCGCCAGCAACTCCTCTTTTGCCTTTCCGAAGGTCATATTATGCCTCTCGGCATATCGCTCCGGCACCAGACGCTCCCAGAAGTAGTCGTCAAAGCACTTATTAAGGAGCGTACCATCCATATCGAGGAGGACAGAGTCTATTTTGTCAAGCGTTATCATACAAGTTGCTTAAGGAAGGTCCGATTTATCCCCCCGGCCGTCATTGCGAACGAAGCGAAGTAATCCCATCCTTATACAAACCAACAACTTGGAGATTGCCACGTCGCTGCCGCTCCTCGCAATGACGAATTAATCGGCGATTTCTTAAATAATAACACATTTCTACAGACCATGCTAAAAAAATACACCATCCCGGAAAAGCAGCCGGTTACAAAACCTGCAAAATACCTGGACCCGGGCGACAGGGGGGCTCTATGTGACTGTCATCATAAACCGGCCACCACACTGATAAAGGGGGTGGCAAAGAACGGAAAAAATAAGCGCTAATACCCCTGCCGTAATCCATAATACTTTGCCATACAGGAATGTGTAAAAGGCGCACTTTCCCGCTTGCTGCAGGGGAGGCGATTCCCCCGTACAAATCCGGCAAAGATCCTTTCCCTTGACATGGTATCCACCTCCTTATATCATCGGAAGCAGGACAGCGGCAGTTTATTACCGTACGACCAAAACGCTGCCATCATCCAGTTCGGTCATCAGCGCCAACATGCCAGGGATCTACAGTGGGTCTTGTACGTTACAGGGTCGTATTTAAATACATCGGAGGGATCCTCTCCATCCTTGGCGGAGCGTTACTGCTTACCGCTTCCGTCTCACTGCTCCTGGGAGAAGTGATATTTCTCTACTACATCTTCGTAGGGCTTTCATCGGCGATTTTTGGGTGGTACATTTACAGGGTAGTGCCCGAAAAGGAGCTTACCACCCCCGAGGCGGCAGCCGTCGCCTCTTTATCATTTCTCGCCACAAGTATCATCGGAGCTCTGCCCTTTCTACTCATTAACAAGATGCCTCCCCTGAACGCATGGTTTGAGGCCATGAGCGGCCTTACAACCACCGGCTTCAGCCTTATAGACATAGGGACCACACCAGAGTCGCTTCTCTTCTTCAGGGCATTGATCCAGTGGCTCGGAGGTATGGGCTTCGTACTGATTACGGTAAGCCTCTTCATCATCTCCGGCAGGCCCGCAATAGTCCTCCTGAAGGACGGACTTGAAGAAAAACTCTTTCCTAGAATCGCCCGCCATGTGCAGGCAATAGTCATAACCTACCTGGTACTTACCATAGCGGGCACCATGCTTCTCCTGCTGTCGGGCCTCCATCTTTTCGATGCCATCTGTTACACTCTCTCCGGAATCTCCACCGGAGGGTTCGCAATCCACAAGAACAGCGTAGGTGACATCCCGTATAAATGGGCGCCGCAGGCATTCACTCTGGTAATGATCTTTGGCGCAATAAACTTCACCTTGTACTACCAGGCCTGGAAGGCCAAGAGAAATGGATGGAAGTCCGTACTGGCATTTTCCAAGTCGCCACAGGTGCTAAGTCTATTTGTCTTCATAACACTCACCGCATCTCTACTGTATATAACAGTCGAAAAGAGCGGGGTCATGGAAGCCCTTTTCCTCGCCGCATCGGCGCAGACGACTACGGGTTACTATACTATCAACCCGTCGCGCCTGCCGGCCATAGCGATGGTAGTATTGTCGGCCTCGATGTTCATAGGTGGCTCATTGGGTTCGACTTCCGGGGGGATAAAGCTCTTCCGCCTGCTCAAACTTCTAAAAAATATGAACAGATTCTTCCTGTATAACCTCTACCCGAAGGAGGTCGTCCTGCCCGGAGACGCACGCGGAAAAGGGGTTGAAAGAGATGGGTTTCCTGCTATACTTTATGTTATAATTATTTATTTTTTCTTTATATTCATCGGAAGCTCGGTCTTCATTTGGCGTGGCTTCGACCCCTTAAGTGCGGTATTCGAGGTGACATCGGCCGTAAGTACGGTGGGGCTCTCTTCAGGCATAGTATCACCGGAACTCGGCGGAGGCCTTAAGTGTGTTCTCATATTCCTCATGTGGGCCGGCAGGCTTGAGTTTTTCCCGGTTCTTATCTGGGCCTATTCGTTCGGTATACGCACGCACTGAGCGATATTCTTGTCAGCTCCAGGGCCTGTTAAGCGGATGGCACTAAAAAACATGCGGAATCCCCGGATTAGTAAGGTGTCTTATGAAGGTACTTATCAGTGGTGGCGGTGATGTTGGCAGGGCCACAGCGGAGACCATGATCAATATCGGTTACGATGTAACCCTCATAGAAGAAGACAGGGACACGTGTGAAGGACTGTCTTCGGAACTCGATATAATGGTCATCTGCGGAGACGCAACCAGGCCGGATCTCCTCGAAAAGGCCGGCATTGACAAGGTGGACATGGTGATAGCCCTCAGCGGAGACGACAAAATTAACATCATAACAGCCCTGGCCGCCAAGGAGTACGGTGTGAAGAGGGTCATCGTAAAGCTCGACGATCCGGCTTTCAATATAATATGTCGGAAGCTCGGTGTTGAAGAGGTCGTTAACCCGAAGATCGCCACCGCAAAGCATATAGCCGCTATGGCGAAAAGACCTCACGCCATCGAAGTATCGACTCTAGTGGGCGGTACGATAAGCGTCTTCACGGCCGTTATCCATAAAGATGAGCATATTGGGAAGAGGATAGACAGCCTAGGGCTCCCGGAGGGAACCCTGGTAGCGGTCGTCCAGAGGGGGGATGAGTTCTTTATCGCGGAAGATAACCTCAAGATCATGGACGGCGACCACCTCACCATACTCTGCGAGGAAAAAACACTCGACGCCCTCAAC
>WGFD01000227.1 GCA_015492395.1 Deltaproteobacteria bacterium
GCTCAAGGGAACCAAAAAGGCAGCATAAAATTGATCCGATTGATGAAAGGAAAGCCCCTTCGGGCTCCGCCCTCCAGGGCTTTCCTTTACACAACAAAAACCGGACATTTCATTTGTCATAAAACCGGACATTTCTATTTGTTGACAACATAACTTCCGGCGACTGACCAAGAATATATCCGCAGAATTGTCCCATCGGAAAGATGTGTCATTGGGAGGTCTGAAAGGTGCAAATAGGGTATGGATGCACGGTCTCTTAAACTTTATCCGTAATATTCCGAATCTATAGAGGTGGTTACATTATAGTACGGTGACACGGTGCGGTTCTATACAGCTCTTTTGGGTATGCGGCTGTTCGTTCATCGTAATCCACGGGTGGTTTTCGGTGCTTAGGATATGATAGGCAAGAAGAAGACAAAGAGGCTGGGCGAGCTCCTGATAGGGGCGGGGCTGATAACGCAGGAGCAGTTGGCGGAGGCCTTAGTCCTCAGCGAGCGTTCCGGCACGAGGGTGGGCACTGCGCTGGTGAGCCTTGGTTATGTCACTGAGGAGGCCATTGCACAGACACTTGCCAATCAGTACCAGATGTCGTACGTGATCTTGAACAAGTTGAAACCGGATCCGGGGGTGCTTGACCTTATATCAGATACCCTGGTAAGGCGCTATAAGGCCATGCCTATCTCCATAGACTCCGGCAACCTGAAGGTCGCGATGATAGACCCTCTGGATGTCGTTGCCATCGATAATCTCCAGCATGCCAGTGGCTACAGGATAGTTCCTGTGGTCACCACGGAAACGGAGCTTATGGAGGCGATAGACAGGTATTACGGTATAAAGGATTCTTTGGATGATGTGGTTAACAGGGTGGAGGCATCCGAACTGGAGCTGTTGAATGGGGAAGAGGATGCGCCGGAGAGGCTGGAGAAGATAGCGAGCGAGGCCTCGATTATCCAGCTCGTAAACATCATTATAGCGAAGGCCGCCAGGGAAGGCGCTAGTGATATACATATAGAGCCCGATGAGGGGTCCTTGAGGGTACGATCGAGGGTGGACGGTATCCTGCACGAAGCTACGATTCTTCCACTTACACTCCATCCGGCGGTTATATCACGCCTTAAAGTGATGGGCGAGATGAATATAGCTGAGAAGAGGCTGCCCCAGGACGGGAGGTTTGTCATAAAGGTGGGAGAGAGTGATATAGATGTGAGGCTATCTACGCTACCGATCATCTTCGGCGAAAAAGCGGTCCTGAGGCTTCTGGATAAGAGTAAGATGCTGTTGAGCCTGGAGCAGTTGACTCCTCTCTACGACACACTGGATATCCTGAAAGATATGATCAGGAGACCGTACGGAATGTTGCTCTTGAGCGGGCCTACTGGCAGTGGAAAGACGACTACCGCATATACGCTGCTCAATATGCTGAACTCCATCGCCAAGAATATAGTCACCGTGGAGGACCCGGTTGAGTACCACATAAATATCATAAACCAACTCCAGGTAAATCCTGGAATCGGGATAACCTTTGCCACCGCGCTGCGCCATATCCTCAGACAGGATCCGGACATAATCATGGTTGGTGAGATAAGAGACAGAGAAACGGCGGAGATAGCCATACACGCTGCCCTTACCGGTCACCTTGTCATATCCACGATACATACCAACACCGCTATAGGCACCATCTCCAGGTTGCTGGATATGGGGGTGGAGCCGTATCTGATCTCATCGGCTATAAGCTGTGTAGTGGGACAGAGGCTTATACGTTCTATATGTGGGGAGTGCGGGGTCACCTTTACGCCTGAGCTGAGGCTCCTTGAGAGCCTCGGCATCGATCCGAGAAGCGGGCCGTTCAGATTCAACAGGGGCGAGGGATGCATCCAGTGCAACGGGACCGGATATAAGGGGAGGATAGGGATCTTCGAGGTGATGATGGTGGATCAGAGCATAAGGGAGTTGATCCTCTCCAAGCATGACGCAAAGGCCGTTCTGGAGATGGCCTGCAAAGGTGGGTTCAGGCCCTTAAGACGGGAAGGGATACGGGCGGTGATAAAGGGCTATACGACCTTCGAAGAGGTTCTCCAGGCGACCCAGGAGATAGAGTAGGAGATGTCTGCATTTTCATATAGGGCAAGGGACAGAAAGGGAGCGCTCGTAAGGGGCGTCCTTGAGGGGACGAACAGTGCCGCGATAGAAGATGCCCTTGACAGGATAGGGTTGATTCCAATAGATGTTGCCCCCCTAACGACCCCGATGTCCATAAAGCGTCTAAAGATCACGCCGCTACTCAAGAAGATAACCGGTCAGGATCTTATAATCTTCAGCAGACAACTGGCGACACTATTTGGCGCCGGTGTGCCGCTGACGAAGGCCCTTTCAACATTGGAGAGGCAGATAACATCCACGCAATTCGTGGAGGTGGTCAGGTCGGTCAGGGAGGATATAGAAGGTGGAAGCACCTTTGCCGCCGCCCTTTCCAGGCATCCAAAGGTCTTCGGCGAACTATACAGCAGTATGGTCGAGGTGGGAGAGACGGGTGGTATACTTGACGAGGTGCTGGATAGGCTTGCCTACCTCCTGGAAAAGGCCAGTGAGAACAGGGCCAAGATCAAGTCGGCCACCCTCTACCCTAAGATAGTGGTAGGCGCAATATTCTTTGCTGTGGTATTCCTCATGTGGTTCGTCGTGCCGAAGTTCTCGCATCTCTATGCAAACTTCAACCTGTCCTTGCCACTGCCCACAAAGATGCTGATAGCACTATCCGGTGGAATGATAAGATACTGGTATCTCATCGTTTCATTTGCGGTTGTTGTCATGGCGGGCTTAAGGCTGTATCGCTCAACCGGGAGGGGTAGGCAGAGGTGGGATGGATGGATCATGAAGATACCCGTCTTCGGCCCGATTATCCTTAAGAATATCATGTCCAGGTTCGCAAGGGTGCTGGGCAGTCTTTATAAGAGCGGTCTGCCTATGCTGCAGTCGCTCGACATCGTCTCTAGGGCTGTTGAGAACAGGGTGATAAGCCTGGCGGTCAAGGAGATAGAGGCCGAGGTGCGGGGCGGTAACGTCATTTCGGAACAGATGGCCAAGTATCCATTCTTTCCGCCTATGGTCATACAGATGGTAGCTGTCGGTGAGGAGACCGGCGGGCTTGATGAGATGCTTGAGAAGGTTGCGCAGTACTACGACCAGGAGGTTGATTCGGCAATCCGCAACCTTACCACCTCCCTTGAACCGGTCCTGCTGGCGGTGATATTCGGCATGGTGCTGTTCCTGGCATTGGCCATATTTCTCCCGATGTGGGATATGGTGAGGATGGTCAGGTGACCTGGGAGATCGCTCTGCACAGGGGCGGACGATCGAGAGCCGTCCGCCGGGTTTTGACACAGGCTGTCAAGTAGACAGGATGGGGGGGCGGACTAAAAGGGGCCATCACCGGACGAGGATTGTAAAGGTTGCCGATATTGGACAATAAGGGCAGGACAGTACTCGAGACCGTCATGGCACTGATGATTATAGGGATCCTGCTGTTCGGGGCCCTTGCGTATATTCAAAAGGCCTCGAAAATTGCTAAAGAATATGCACTCATGTCCGAAATATCTAACATAAGGAGCTCTTCCATGGTCTATATGGCTGTAAACAAGAGGTTCCCGGAGAGCCTTGAGCAGCTTGTAAGGGAGAAGGTGATGGTGCCATTCAACGATCCAGAGGCCATGGAGGAGTTGGAGGATATGGGGATTGCCATGAAAGGTGGAGGGATTACAATAAGCAGGAGTTACCTTGAGAAGGTGTCGGTGGATGAGGACGGGAATATACTTGACCCGTTCGGCAATCCTTATGACTACGATCCGGATACCGGGATGGTCAGAAGTCCCACTCCGGGTTATGGAAATTGGTAGCAGGTTTGGAAGATAGTGAAAGAGTACTTTTTGAAAAAGGAGGTTGATGAGATGAGAGGAGAAAAGGGCTTTACACTGATCGAGATAGTTATGGTGATCGTGCTCCTGGGGATACTCTCTGCGGTGGCGTTGCCCAGATTCTGGGACTTGGGGAGTAAGGCCGACGAGTCGGCGGCCCAAGGCGGTATAGGCGGCATAAGGAGCGGCCTGTCTATATACTATGCCAGCAAACTTTCCATAGGGGCCCCGCAATCTCAGAGGGCGCCATCCAATCCTCTGAGCTCAGACGTAATACCGGATATCTACTCCGTTACCGGCGCGCCGACTGCGGGGGGGCAGTGGGGATATGTTGCCGCCAGCAATACACTCTGCTACCGCCTGAAGAGCAATAACAGCCAGTACTACACCTGGAGCTACAGCAGCAGCGTATCTACCGGAGCGGGACAGATTTATCCTATAGCGATACCGTCGGTAAGCACCGGCTGTCCGTAAACCTGTAATAGGTTCTTTATGTCCGGTAGGGGGAGAAGATCACGCCCCCTACCGATTCCTGAGGTGGTGATATATAGTACTGGTGCAGAATCTACTGGTATATCTGGTCTTATCAGCTTTGGGGATAATCCTTCCCTTTATAGCCGATGCCGAAGATATAGCTATCTTTACGGCCTTCTTTATCTCGGCCGCGGTCCTTCTCGTTATCGTCCTCTTTAAAGTAATCAGGGAGAAGGAGTTGTCTCTTCCTCGTTCACCGTTATACTATCTTCCTCTCCTCTTTCTCGGATACGTGGCCTTTGGGCAGACATACTCCATAAACCCCTCCGCGACCAGATTCGGCGTGATGCTGCTCTTCAGTGCGGTCATATGCGGCCTCTCCATCCCGATGCTCAACCCATCCGGCAGGGTTTTGAAGTGGCTCTCCGTGACACTTATAACGGCAGTGACGGTCTTCTCCATTTACGGCATTTACCAGTACGTAACGGTTACGGGAAACTACAGCGGCAGGGCGCACTCCGTATTTGTAAACCCCAATACCTTCTCCGGTTACCTGGTGCTTGTTATGCCCCTCACTATCTCGATATATCTTGCGGGGGGAAGGAATGAAAAATACTTCCTTCTGCCGGCTGTAGTACAATATCTGGCCCTCCTTGCCAGTGGCAAGGGGGGAAGGTGGATGGTCTTCCTGGCCGCCGTATCATTTGTGCTCTTCTTCTACAGGGTCGTTTTCCCCCGTATGAGCGGCTCCAGGACCGGCGCCGTTCTCAAAGGCGATACCTCCGGTGATGGCCGGTCCTTTAGAGGTAGGTTCGGGCTTCTCCTGGTGGTCCTCTCCGCGGCGACATTGATATTTTTTCTTATGCCATTCGGCACGGCTCATGAAGCGGTCCCCGGAAGTGTCAGTGAGGCATTCCCCGCGATGCTGGATAGGTTCAGGATATGGAAGAGCACATGGGATGTAGTCAAGGACAACCCTCTATTTGGTACCGGTTACTTCACCTTCCACAATATTTATCTGAAATATAAACACGCCGAGTTTGTGAATGTGAATCACTTCTTCACCCACAACGACTATCTCCAGCTGTTGTCGGAGATCGGTATCCTGGGATTAGGTATATTTGCAGCCTTAATCTATTTTTATCTCAGAGATGGCGTAAGAATATTGCGGCGTGACAATATACCGGTGAATGACAAGTATATACTGGCGGGCATACTGCTGGGCTCCTTCATTATGCTTGTCCATACATCTATCGATTATGACCTTTATATAGCCGGGATACTCCTCGTCTTCTGGTGCTACGTCGGATACGTAATCAATATCTCGATGAGGTCCGGGCTTCACGAGACGTTCAAGGTGGATATGAGCCGGAATCCCCTGTTCAACCTGATAGGCGTGAAGAAGGCGTATATAGTCGTATCGGCGGCATTCCTTTTCTTGACACTATGGCTTATGACACCCTACCTGAGCAGCAGGCATGGAAAGATGGGTGACGACTCCATGAGGTCGGGGGACTATGAAAGGGCCGTAACTTACTATAAGAAGGCCATTGATATAGATCCCATAGAGGCCAGTCACCGCTATAACCTGGCTGTAGCCCTTATAAAGCTGAAAGACCGGCCGGACAGGGGAGTGCTTGAGCGGGTGGAGAGGGAGATGAGGAAGGCCATAGATCTGGATCCTTATAGGCCTGAGCTCTCCTTCAGCCTTGCAAATCTGTATCTGGAGTACTATCCGGAGAAGAAAGGCGATGAAGCGATTGAACTGCTTAAGCGGGTAATGGAGATCGATCCTACGGATCTGAACAATAGACTTAACCTGGCGAAGGCATTCCGGAGGCTTGGTATGGATGAAGAGGCCGCCAGGGAGTTCGAAGATGTCCAGCGAGTGCATACAAAAAAAGCCGATTCTCACATGTGAAGACCCCCTGTGACTTACCTCAAGGAACTTCAATCCGTGAATGGGGGCGGCCGTGTTGACTGGGAAGCGCAGAAGTTCCTTCAGGAGGGGATGGTAGCCGTGCAGAGAGGTTTCAGTATCCTGGAGTTCATTATGGTTATGGCCCTGGTCTCTATAATGGGCATTGTAGTGGCCCCCCTGATCTTCCGTGGAGGAGATACTATAAATATCAGCAGTATGGCCAGGAAGATCATGGCAGACATGCGTTATGCCCAGGAGCTTGGCATGGCCAGGCGTGCCACTGCCTCCTTTCCGCAGCCTGTAAGGTCGAGGATGGTGTTTGACACGGTCAATAACAGGTATGAGATCAAGATGGTTAATGACTCGGATGGGGACGGGATATGGGGGGAGGCGGGAGAAGAGGAGTATGCCACAGATCCGGCAACCAGGGGAAGCTTCAGTGTACAGTTGAACAGCGGCAGTTACAGCGGTATCTCAATAAGCAGCGCTACCTTCTCCTCCGCCTCATGCAATCCTTCCGCCCTCAAGCCTGCTGTGGAGTTTGATCTCTTCGGTGTCCCCTATTGTATAGATGGTGTGAGCGGGATAAGCAGCAAGATTGACTCTCCCGGGACTGTTGTGATCTCAAAAGGCGCTGACACCGCCGCTATCAGCGTCAGGCAGAATACTGGCATGGTTACACTGCCGTAATCAGGTGTCGGGTTGTCGATTCGGTGTGGATTTTTTAAAAAAAGGGGTTGTCATATTGTATAGGGAGAGTCCGCTGTCCACCCTCTGCTCCAGGGGATTTACCCTTGTAGAGACCCTTATGGTAATAGTCCTGATCGGAGTAGTAGGAACGGGGATCCTCCTGTACTTTGCCGGGATGAGAGGCGGCGCCGACCCCCTTCTGAGTGTACAGGCACTGGAACTGGCGCAGGAGAAGATGGAGGAGATACTCTCCGACAAGAAGGCAAGCGGATTTGGTTATATAGTCAACGTAAACTATCCGGCGGAGAACCCGGTGGATGGCGTGAACTTCCCGAACTTCAACAGGAGTACATCGATCTGTTTTGTGGCCGAGGGAGATCTGAACGACACGGGCAACTGCGGGACCGCTACGGACTGGAAGCGTATAGGGGTAACAGTTTCCTGGACAGGGGGAGGGCAGGTCGATCTTGTGACGATACTTTCCAACCATTGAGTGAGATGCCGGGGGCAGGTAAACTTTCAACAGGGAGGGGGCTATGGAGCTCTATCTATACGGGTCTACATTTGTTGATCTCCGATAGTCGGTATGTGCAGGATGAGAAAGAGTGAAGAACGGACTGGTGCCTGCAGGCGATCCGGAAGCGGTTTTACCCTTGTGGAGGTTATAATGGTAATGGCCGTTATGGGTATTATGGCGGCCCTGCTGGGCGCCATGATATTCCAGGGCACAAGGTCGTATGGAGAAGGGGAGACCAGGAAGGACCTTACAACCCAGTCCAGGCTGGCCCTGGAGAGGATGGCCAGGGAGATAAGGCTCCTGAGGTGCAGTACGATTACCCCGGCCAGTTGCACCCCCGGCGCCACCGATATAACCAGCTGGTCCGGGGGAGAGGTCAGATTTGTGAATACCAACTATGAGGGGAGGGGG
>WGFD01000228.1 GCA_015492395.1 Deltaproteobacteria bacterium
CTGAACAATAAGATACGGGTTATCCAGAGAAGGGCATACGGACTAAGAGACGAAGAGTACCTTCGGCTGAAAATCCTTACGTGCATGCTCAAGGAGATATAAAATGACCCACACTCTTACGCGAAGAGCCTCTTTTAAATATGCACTGAGCTTTTCGTAAGCCTGTTTGACCGCTATAAAGTCCCTGGTGTATCTCTCCTGATGTAGTCTATTCAGGGTGGCAACCCTGTCAGGATGGGTTTCCAGAACCTTTTTCCTGTACGCTCTCTTAAGTCCGGATGGTCGCACGTAATCCAGAAACCGCCGGTCTATTCTCCCATCAAGATCGAAGAGTATCCGGCAGGCTGACAGTACTTCGGTTTCACTCAAACCACTCACCCGAAAATTCTAATCTGTGAGTATGGTATGTGTCAATAATTTTCTATATAACGTTGCTGCTCATGGTAAGAGGCTTTGGTGACATCATTTCGTTGGCCTCAGTAGAGAGGCCGTTAAAATAAGCTCTCCAGTCTTGGATGCGTACGGTGAACCCCTCTCTGCATGTAGTTTGCCCGGAGGCTGAATTTGTAGGAGGGTGGACAGCACTCATATTTCATGTTATTTTTCTATCATGAGAAACAGGCTGAAGGTGCTTGTCCCTGTTATACTGGCCATAGTGGTTGCATATGGCATCCATGTCTTTATACTTCTTTTTGCCCCTCCGGATGGAGATGGCAGGGAAGTCATCATCACTATCCCCTCCGGCGCCACATTCAGCCAGGTAGTTTACAAGCTCAGGGATGCCGGCGTTATCCGTAATGTAGGGGGGTTGACATTCCTCGCAAGGATTAAGGGCGCATATACAAGGATCAAGGCTGGTGAATATGTATTGGATACATCGATGAGCCCATCTGAGGTGCTGGACAAGCTCGTGGAGGGTGATGTGAAGAGGTATAAGGTGACGATACCCGAAGGATATAATATGCGCGAGATTGCGGTGCTACTGGCGGAAAATGGGTTAGTGGACAGGAAAGACTTTATATCCACGGCCTCTGATAGAAGACTGGCCGAGGCTAGGGGGATAAAGGGGAATACCTTGGAGGGATACCTGTTTCCAGACACCTATCTTCTTACAAAGGGGCTTGCCGCTGAAGATATGATAGATATAATGTTGTCGCGTTTTAAAAGCATGTACACGGACGATTTGGCGGATAAGGCCGTAAAGGTGGGGCTGTCCCAACATGAAGTGGTAACTCTGGCGTCTATCATAGAAAAGGAGACCGGGAGACCTGAGGAGAGAAGGAGTATAGCTGCGGTCTTTCACAATAGGCTGAAGAAGAGGATGCCACTTCAGAGTGATCCAACTGTTATATACGGGTTACATGACTTTGATGGGAACCTGACCAAGAGAGACTTACGTAAGCCGACGCCATACAATACGTACAGATTCTATGGGTTGCCTCCCGGTCCTATAGCCAATCCCGGCAAGGCATCGCTGGAGGCCGCAGTGGACCCGGCTGAAGTCGACTACCTGTACTTCGTGTCAAAGAACGACGGCACGCACCACTTTTCTAAGAACCTTAAGGAGCATAACAGGGCGGTATACATCTACCAAAAGAAGGGTATACGGTGACGTATGGAACTGTCTGCAGCGAGTTAGGTGCGGCGTTCACCGTGTATTGCCGTATCTATTCAACCGGCTTCCTTGTAACCTTTCTCGGTTATATTTATTTCAAGACCCGAGGAAGTAATAATCTCTCCCGAAGAACCTACTATTAATCCCTCTACTCCGTCCAGGGATTCTATCAGGGCGATCCCTTCTTCCGGCCCAAGGACAAAGATCGCCGTGGAAAGTCCATCGGCGAGTGTCGGGTCTGTTGCAATGATGGTAACGGCCTGACTCTTGCCCGCCGGCATGCCGGTGGATGGGTCAAGTATATGGTGATATCTCCTGTTATCCTTCGTAAAGTAACGTTCGTAGTCGCCAGAGGTAGCTATGGTTCCGTTAAGGATTGGTAGTTCGCCTAAGAGATAACCTCTCTTTCTCGGGTGTTCGATCCCTATTCTGAATGGTACTTCATCGAGGTCATTAAATATGACCATATCACCACCTGCCTTGACGATACCCTTGCGGATTCCGTTTGATCTAAGAACCTCCACGGCCTTCTGTACTATATATCCCTTTGCGACACCACCGAGATTAAGACTCATGCCTTCCCGCGTAAGCTCTACGGTTGAATTCTTCAGGTCGACCTTTACCTGTCTGAAATCCACAAGAGGCAGCAACCTCTTGATATCGGCCGGTTCCGGCAGATCGGTCTTTTGCTCCCCGGAAAAGCTCCATATGTGCCGGAAGACATTTATGGTCGGGTCGAAGGCGCCATTGGTCATACGGGAGAGCACCATGGCTTTGCTTGCAACATATGCGACTTCAGGGGCCACTCTGACCGGCCCCTTGCCTCCTGAGTTGTTTATCCTGGATATTTCACTGTCTTCCCTATAACTGCTGAAGAGCGACTCAAGTCTCCTTATTTCCTGGAAAGCGGCGTCTGTTGCGGTCTTTATGCGCCAGTCACTGCTATGGACCGATGTTATCTCAACGATGGTGCCCATCAAAAATTTTGCATTATTTGCAATCTTGGGCTTATCCCTGGATATCGAGAAAAAGAGTAATAGAATCACCACACCTGTGGTGACTATGTACCCAACAGTTCTGTTGCGCGTCTTCATGAAAGGCTTATTGAGGGGAATAATCGTGATCTCTTCGCAGGTAGTCGGGGGGAGAGATGTGAGAACTAATACTCTTCTTCCTCAATATCGAGTCTGTCGGATATGCTGATGGCGCCTTCATCTCTGATCCTTCTTCTGTAGTTGTGCATTTGCTCATGTTTTGATTTGCAGTCCACACAGACCCGTGCAAACGGCATCGCCAAAAGGCGCCCCTCTTCGATGCGCTCTTCACAGTCTTCGCACAGCCCATAGGCGCCGTTCTTAATCCTCTCAAGGGCGGCTTCGATCTCTGCCAGCTTCTCTCTGTCCCGGTCCCCGAAGGTAAGTGACAGTTCACGTTCCCTTTCGGTACTGGCTATATCGTAAAGGTCCCCTATCTCGAACTTTGCATCACTGCTCTCGGACTTCAGCCGGGCTTCTACATCCTTTAATAGATCCTCTTTCTCCTTGAGTAGGAGATCCGTTATCTTTTGCTTAAAAGAGACCTTTTTTGACCTAGTGGTCTTACGCGTTGGAGCCTTTTTCTTTGTAGTTTTTTTCTTTTCCGGCATTATATATCTCCAGTATGATTTTATGGGTACAGGGTTAAAAAGTATACATCAATATTAAATATTGTCAATAGTAAAGTGCCCTGATGTTAGTAACACGTAAACTGTCCGGAGTTGCAGCACGTGAATTGTCCGGTGTATGGTTATCTCCTGAAAGGAGAAGCCATGAGACGAACAGAACTGCTACAGGAGGTCAG
>WGFD01000229.1 GCA_015492395.1 Deltaproteobacteria bacterium
ATATCCCTGTGCCGCGCGGAAGGTCTGAATAAATCAGACCTTCCTTAATCTATCGAGGCGAGATACCTTTTACAACAGGTTGAAGCCTCCTCAACAAAGGTCCAGGGAAGCTTCGAATGTAAAGAGTGTACATTTATATTAAAACAAACGTTCACACTGTGCATAACAGCCGTGGTCATTTGTATCTGTTGCGCCTGTAGCTCAGCTGGATAGAGCAACTGCCTTCTAAGCAGTGGGCCGGGGGTTCGAATCCCTCCAGGCGCGCCAGCTCTTATCGACCTGTTGATACTATCTTTACGAGTAGCTATTGCAATTGTGGCACCTGTATACAATAGTTATCTTTCCGAATCCACGCGGACGAATCACATGCAGGGGGGCGTCCGCTGCATGCCGCTCTTCCCTGCAATCATATGCCTGAATGAGTGCCATAACCTGTTGGGGAATAATGGCCATAATATCTGACTTTCTGGTGATAGGCAGTGGTATTGCTGGCCTTAGCTTTTCATTGAAGGCCGCGAGGCACGGCACCGTCAATATTATTACCAAGAGGGAGATGGCCGAGTCGGCCACCTACTATGCCCAGGGCGGTATAGCTTCGGTCCTGAGCAAAGAAGACAGCTTTGAAGATCACATCAAGGATACCTTGGAGGCCGGGGCCGGACTATGCCATCCCGATATAGTTGATATAGTCATAAAAGACGGTCCTAAGAGGATACAGGAGCTTATCAACCTCGGTACCCACTTTTCCAAGGTGTCCGGAAACGGTTCGGAGGACTTGGCCCTTGGGAGGGAAGGAGGGCACTCAAAGAGGAGGATCGTCCATGCGGGTGATATAACCGGGAGGGAGGTTGAGATCGCCCTTTTAAACGGGGTCTCGAGCGAAGGTAATATCTCCATATTCGAAAATCATATAGCCATCGACCTCATAACATCTTTAAAGTTCATTAACGGGAGGAATAATAACAGGTGTATCGGCGCCTACGTGCTTGACAAGACTACGGGAGAGATCGACACCTTTACCGCCAGAGTCACCATCCTGGCCACCGGTGGCTCCGGGAAGGTATATCTCATCACAAGTAATCCCGACGTAGCCACGGGTGACGGCATTGCCATGGCTTTCCGTGCAGGCGCGACGGCGGCTAATATGGAGTTCATGCAGTTCCATCCGACCTGCCTCTTCCATCCGGAGGCGAAGAGTTTCCTCATATCCGAGGCCGTAAGGGGCGAGGGAGGCATATTGAGGCTGGAGGATGGTACTCCATTCATGAGAAGGTACCACCCAAAGAAGGATCTGGCCCCACGGGATATCGTCGCCAGGGCCATAGACTTTGAGCTGAAGAAGCGCGGCTCCGAGTGTGTATACTTGGACCTCAGCCACAAACCGGCCGATTTCATCAAAAAACGTTTTCCTAATATATACAAGAGGTGCCTGGAATTTGGTTATGACATGACAAGGGAGCCGGTTCCGGTCGTCCCGGCTGCGCACTACATGTGTGGAGGTGTGCTGACCGACAGCTATGGTGAGAGCACTATCAAAAGCCTCTTTGCGATAGGTGAGACGGCCTGCACCGGCCTGCACGGCGCCAACCGGCTTGCGTCCAACTCCCTCCTCGAGGCCCTGGTATTCGCTAACCGCGCATACCTCAAGGCCGTGGAGAACCTCAAGGAGAGCAAGAACAAGACGCTACCGGAGATTCCGTCATGGACCACAGGAAAGGCCGTAGACAGCGACGAGGCCGTCGTTATCACCCAGAATTGGGATGAAATCAGGCGCTTTATGTGGAACTACGTTGGCATTGTGAGGTCCGACAGAAGGCTGGAACGCGCGAAGCGGAGAATCCAAAACCTGAAGGTCGAGATCAACGAATACTATTGGGACTTCACCATAACGAGTGACCTCATCGAGCTCAGGAATATAGCGACCGTATCCGAGCTGATAATAAGGGCCGCCGCCATGAGGAAGGAGAGCAGGGGTTTACACTACAACATAGACTATCTGGAAAGGGACGACGAAAACTGGCTTAAGGATACAATCATCCACCCTGCCTAGTATCCCACTTTCAGTCTTTCGGCGAACTCGGGAGGAAGCCCGGAGTCGATAATCTTACGGCATGTCGCCTCTACATCATAATCCTCCCTGAAGAACTCCACCTTGCCCTTTTCAGAGTCGTATATGGCGAAGGAGGTCCTGTAGTCCAGGTCCCTCGGCTGTCCGACGCTACCGGGATTAATCAGATAACTCTTGCCCTCCACGAGGACGATCTCATTGCCGACCTCAATGGAAAGGTTGTCTTTAAAGATGGAATAAACCGCCTGCACATGGGTATGGCCGAAGAAACAGAGCATAGGGCCCCTGGACTCCTCTTCCATCATCTCGAAGTTGACTCCGGCGTCATAGAGGCTTGCTATATACCTGTCGGTGTCGTCGATCCAGCCATGAATGGCGAGGGTGGCGCCGTTGATGTACAGTTTCCTGGGGAGCTTCTTAAGAAAGTCTATGCTCTCTTTGCTTATATTCTGAAGGGTCCAGTAGATGGCCGACTCTGCCAGGGGATTAAAGTCTCCAGGCTCGTCTATGCCGGAGACCCTGGAGTCATGGTTCCCCATTACACACTTTACGCTCCTCTCTTTAACCAGTTTGATACAGGCATCGGGGTCGGCATTGTAGCCCACTAGATCGCCCAGACACACTATCTCATCAACGTCCTTGCCGTCGATAGCGGCTAATACTGAGCCGAAGGCCTCAAGGTTGGAGTGGATATCTGATAGAATGGCATAGCGCATTCAAAAAGACTAGTGAATAGTGCCTCTGGACTCCTCTCTGCTCAAGCGGTCGTCCGAACTCTTAAACGGACTCTCTATAAAACGTTCCCTGCAGTGCTTGCACAGAATGAATGTACGTATATGGTATACATCATCTTCAAGGGCGGCGGAATCCATATCTTCGATATAGTCAAAGAGATACTCTATGTCATTTTCAACATCTCCGTTCATATCTTCCAGCTCCAAGTAACCGTCAAAGTCTGCAAAACTCTTGATCTCAACAATATATCTTAAACTGCCGTCGGGCAGCTCAGATCCACAACAGTGACATGTTTGACAGTTCATGATCCTCCTAGGCTTTCAGCTTTAAAGATACAAAGCGAATCCCTGCCGCCGTTCAGGGGCATGCAGATATTCTCACGCGGGTTGTAGCGGAAGGCAGTAGACACGTATAGTCCTTGCCGCATGGATCTTCACTTTCTTGAGTATGACATATCCTCTATATATTGTCAAACTAAAGAGCTGCCGGTCACATGGACCTTCTCAGGCCCGTAAAGACATAAGTCAGGCTCAAGAGCGAGAAGGCGGACGATAATAGAGGAAAGTAGTCACCGTACCTTGTGTAAACTGTATATAGACCACCCTTATACGCCACTTCACCGATTATGGCGCCTCTCTCGAACAACCCCTTTTTGGCCACAGTCCTCCCCACCGGATCTATGACACCGCTTATACCCGTATTCGCAGCCCGCAATACAAATATCCTGTTCTCCACCGCCCTGAAGACGGCCATATCGAAATGTTGATATGGAGCGGCGGTCTTCCCGAACCATGCATCGTTTGTGATTACCGCCATTAAGCCAGCGCCTCTTTTCGTAAGCCCTCTTGCAAGCTCAGGGAAGATGGATTCGAAACATATCAACACCCCTATACTGCGCCGGTCCGTCAACTTCAACGGCTTCAGCTCACTTCCCGGTGTAAAGTCACCTATGCCCTCCGTAAGCTTGTCTATGAAAAATAGGACCTTCTTTAACGGCACATACTCTCCGAATGGAACCAGATGGACCTTGTCATACCTGTTCAAGACCTCCCCCTCCGGCGAGAGGAGGAATGCACTGTTGTAATACTCCACTCTTCCATCCTTCCTAGCATACGCCGGGCTTCCGGCCAATAGATAACTCCCGATTTCCCGTGGCACGTCGTATACCAGAGGCGCAAATATCGCATCGGACTGGAGGAAGAAGGGCATGGCGGTCTCAGGCCAGACTACAAGATCAACCCCTTCGCCGGTGAGGTCCTTTGTGAGGCCCCTGTATATCTCTACAGTCTCCAGCTTATAGCCCGGATCCCACTTCCGGGACTGCTCGATGCTCCCCTGCACCACGCCAGCCCTTATTCCCTTCCATTCGGACACTGAAAAATCCACCCTTTCCGTCCGGTAAATGCCGTATACCAATACGGCTAACGTTGCTCCGACCGAGAGAGTAACGGCGGAGATGAGCGGTCTGTCCCTGATGAACATCCCGGACTTCAAGACCATATAGAGCATGGCATTGAATAGGACCAGAATGAACGATACTCCCCAGACCCCTGAAATATCCGCAACCTGTATTACATGCAGGAAAGTGGCCTGAGAATATCCCAACAGGTCCCATGGGAAACCACTGAAGAGGTGGCCTCTCAGATATTCAAGCGCCACCCACGATGAAGCGGTGAAGAGTATTCTTGTAACATGTCCCAGCCCGGCGGTCACACTGAATCCGAGGCCAAAAAAGGCATAGTAGAGCGCCATATAAGCGGCAAGGAGAAGCAGCACAGCGCATCCAATGTAAACTGGCACACCTCCATAGTAGTACATTGAGTTCACCACCCAGTAGATCGTCCCGAGAGAGAATATGAGCCCCCAGACAAAACCCGTAATGAAGGCGCCTCTTGGTCCCTTGCCATCCATGGCAAAGAAGAGGGGTACTAATCCCACCCATGCCAGGACGAATAGATTGAAGGGGGCGAAGGAGAGTATAAGCATCAGCGCAGAGGAGATCAGTAAAACGGTATCTCTTCTCATCTCAGAACGGAGGTGTAGAGATAAAAGATAAGGAAAGTAACCCCTATGCCGAGGATAGCGCCAAAGAAGACTTCGGCCTTGGTATGGATGCCGGCAGTCAGCCTGCTATGGCTCACCATGGTAGCCATCAGGAATGCCAGGAGTACAACCACAGGATCGCCGGACAGGAGTAGTATCGACGTCCATAGTGAATAGGCTACGGCTGAGTGGCCGCTGGGCATACCCCCGTGGAGAGGCCTGCCTTTCCCCACAGACGCCTTCAGTATGACAACCCCTATAACCACCAACAGCAGTGAGACGAGAGCAAGGTGTCCGGAATACTCCTTTGCTTCCCTTAACAGGGATGAAAGTGGGGTTGTCAAGTACTTTGAGAATAGAAGATAACTCATTATCACTACACAGAGAGAAGACTGTCTCTTATACACATCTGACG
>WGFD01000230.1 GCA_015492395.1 Deltaproteobacteria bacterium
ACGGAATCCGTATACATGGTGAGGTCCCCGACCCCCTTGGCGAGGGCCAGGTACCAGCCTATGGCGAGAAACACCTTCCACACGGGCCAGTTGAAGGAGGGGCGTATAGAGAGGCCGGAACCTTCCATCAAAACGAAGAAACCGAAGATAACCGCGAGCGTACACAGGGTGGCCCCGAGGTATGCGATGCTCAGGTACAGGATGGAAGGATAAAGGAATATCACACCGAATACGGCAGCGGACAGAATGCATATCTGTATAAGCCTGAATGCGGCCTCGACCTCCATCCTCTGCCTGGCCCTGAAAAGCGCATAGAAGATATTGGTAAGCTCCAGCGCAAGCATATAGAAGCCGAGGACTATCACCACCCTGCGGACCGTCTCGTCCCGTGATATGAAGAACGCCCCGGCGATAATAAATATTGATACCGCCAACCCTATGAGCATCTTCAAAGTCAGGACATCCGCAAAGCACCCTTCTTTTTTCCTGTCCCCCGCAAACTCCCTCGTTACGGCGGTCGAGAGGCCGAAGTCGAAAAATGTCGAGAAGAGGGAGACAAACGAAAAACCGAATGCGAACTTTCCGTACTCGGTTGCACCGAAGACCCTTATGACATAGACCGTGAGAAAGAAGTTCACGACCCCGGTCACGCCCTGGGCCACACCGAGCCAGAAGGTGTTTTTAAGTATGACCTGCCTGTATCCCTGGTTTTGAAAGAACAGTCCTGTGAGGCCTAAGTTTTTGTAGATACTTCTGAACCTGGCGTATATATCTCTCATAGAAGTCACGGCGGGGAGCTCCCGGCGACCCGCAAAGCCACATCGTAATACCGCGTTCCGGCTCTGTGAACAGAAGGGGAAAAGATTCCTGAAAATTTAAGGTAAAATTATAATACGATTAAAGCCGGTAATACACCATAAAATTGATAACGTATCATATTTTTCGCACAATTGAATGAGCCATGGTGTTCTCGATCTGGTTTAATAAGGCTTGTCAACCAAAAAACCAGAGAAAGGAGAACGACCATGGCTCGAGGAGATTATACCTCAAAAGGCGGAAAGATTGTACAGATTGATGAGGAGAGGATAAAGGAGCACCTTGGCGAGATAGTCAGGGGCTCTGTACAGGAGACGCTCAATGCCCTTCTGGACGCCGAGGCGGACAGGTTGTGCGGGGCCAGGCGATATGAGCGAACCGAGGCGAGGCAGGACACCCGTGCAGGCTACTACAAGAGGATGATACAGACCTGCTCCGGCGAGGTGAAGCTCAAGGTACCAAAGCTTCGGACATTGCCGTTTGAGACATCGATAATAGAGCGGTACAGGCGAAGGGAGTCATCTGTTGAGGAGGCCCTTGTGGAGATGTACCTTGCTGGGGTGTCTGTGCGCAGGGTCGAGGACATAACCGAGGCGTTATGGGGCACCAGGGTAAGCCCCTCCACGGTCTCAAGGCTCAACAAGAAGATATACAAGACCATAGAGGAGTGGAGAAGAAGACCCATAGAGGGCGAACACCCCTACGTATACCTTGACGGCATATTCCTCAAGCGCAGCTGGGGCGGCGAGGTAAGGAACGTCTCGATACTGGTGGCCGTAGGGGTGAACAAGGAGGGTTACAGGGAGATACTGGGTGTATGCGAGGGAGCGAAGGAGGACAAGGCCGGATGGAGTTCCTTTCTGAGGCATCTGAAGGAACGGGGGCTCAAGGGGGTGGAGCTCTTTATCACAGATAAGTGTCTGGGCCTGGTAGAGTCGCTTGGAGAGTTTTATCCTGAGGCCAGGTGGCAGCGGTGCGTGGTGCACTTCTACCGGAACGTATTCAGTTATGTACCTAAGGGGAAGGTGAAGGATGTGGCGATGATGCTGAAGGCGATCCACGCCCAGGAGGACATTGAAGAGGCCCGGAGGAAAGCGGTCGCTGTAGTTGAGAAGCTTAAGGCGATGAAGCTTGGGCGTGCCGCCAAGATAGTTGTGGAAGGTGCTAAGCTACTATCATTTTCCGAGTGAGCATTGGAGGCGTATAAGGACGAACAATCCACTTGAGCGGATCATGAAGGAGATAAGGAGGCGTAGTAACGTAGTGGGGTCTTTCCCTGACGGAAACTCCGCGCTTATGCTTGTGGCGGCCAGGCTCAGGCACATAGCCGGCACCAGGTGGGGATTGAGGCAGTATCTAAAGATAGAGCGGATTAACGAACTGGAAAAGGAGCAGGCTACGGCATAGAACAACCACCCCGGATCGGGACCACCATAAAAGTGCGAAAAATTCGTACCGTTTGCTCGTAGCTATACGTCCACGCATCCATGTCAGGATCGAGCATGTATACCTTCCGTCCCAAGATCTCGCTGAGAAGGTTGCTCACTGCATCATTTTTTGCTCTGATTCTCTAGCTTACTGACTTTTTCTTCCAAGACCGATATCTTTTTGTTCTGTTCAATTATATATAGGGTAAGTTCTTCAATTTTAGCCAGCAACTTACCGTTAAGGCTTAATATATCAATATTAGGTGCCTTCTCCGGATCAGTGATTATTCCAGGAAGATGTCTTCTCTCTTTAATAAAAGATTCTAATTCCTCAAGGCTCATAAGATCATAATCCGGTTCGAAGACATAATCGCTATGAACCTGTCCTGAGTTTGTTGTACCTATGGTCCCGTTGACGTGTAACTTGTAAGACGGATTCATTGTTCCGATGCCAACGTTGCCGTCCTCGTGTAGGTACATCACATCCCCAATGTAATCCTTTTGTGAATAGAAGCGCAATCCACCTCCTGCAGCGCCACTGCAAGTAGTGCTGTGACATCCCCAGGTAAAGACCGAGTCCCCCACACTGTTTGGAAGAAGAAATATCTCAGGGACATCATCTTGGAGGCGGATTCGGTGCCCTTTTATATGTAGCTTGTCCTGCGGATTCGTCGTCCCGATGCCAACGTTGCCGTTACTGTTGCCCAAGATCACATCTCCGTCTGTCTGTATAACTAAAGCATCATTTTGAACCCCCGCAGCATTGGGCAACTCAATTATGAATGGATTATTGTCCCCAAAAGTTGAAAATGTGGATGCGATTCTGAATCTATCGGCGACATTTCCCTGAACCTCTAACGCGTAATTGGTTGCATCATTCTCAATACGTAATTCCGGATGAGAATCCGAAGAATTATCAGCCACATGGAGTAGGCTATCCGGATTCGTCGTTCCGATGCCGACGTTGCCATTGGCTTTTATGGTCATTCTTGTAAATGGGGTCGTGTTCCCTGCGGAACGAGTCACGAATCTTAACTGTCCGCTCAAGTCTGTCTGATTGGCACCGGTACTTACAAGGTCACTGCTTATACCCGACACCCAGACCAACTCGCCTTCGGTAGTAAGATAATAATTTCTAAAATCTAACGAACGCCCCTCTAATATCGTATCGCTTGTGCTGGTAGATACCATCTGGAATAACGAGGCGGCGGCCCCATTCACGCTGCTATTTAGCGACAGCGTAGGCCTGCCCAGTGTCTCATAGATGTAAACGGACCCATATCTCAAGGTGATATCGACGGGTACGGCGGGGGAAGCGGTTCCAACGCCTATTTTACCACTTACAATAAGATCTCCTGCTGCATGTATATTAGATGCGATGAATAAAAATCCTGCCATCAAAACAAAGATCATTCTCTTCATTTCATTCCTCCTTTTTATTTGACGAAGTTGTGAGGGCTGTTAACTATCTGTTTTCCGCCAACTGTGTTCTTCATTACCGACTAAATCTAACCGCCAGTCACAGTTAGCTGCATCCTGAATTGCCTCAGTAAATTTTCTCCGACTGTTACTGCAGGATAAAGCCTTCGATCGTAACGATTCCATCACTAACAGTCATTGTGCCGTTCAGTATCGTCTTTTCCGTATTGGCTGTGTACTCACAGTTATATCCACCCTCAAAAGTAACACTTATGTTTCGGTTGCTATGCAGGTCTTCCGTAAAGTTCACAGATTGACTCTGAATGGTCTCTCCGTCTGCCGCTGCATCATAGGCGGCCTGGAGGGTGGAGTAATACGCCGGTGTCGCCCTCACTATCCTTACCGGCTGATTTGTACATGGTTGGACGGTAATATAGTCTGTTTTAACTTCTTGATCGGAACCACCCGGGTTGGTCACCGTAAGTGTAACTGTGTAGGTGCCTGTGCTCTTGTAAGCGTAACTCGGATTCTGCTCTGTGCTGAAGGAGCCGTCGCCAAAATTCCATAGCCATGATGAAGCACGTAAGGAGTTATCGGTGAAGTTGATAGAAAATGGTATCGTCCCTGTAGTGGGGGAACCGGTAAAATCCGCTACCGGAGGCAATATATCGAATGTGGCTGTTACCGACTTGTCTGAATCCATGGTCAGGACGCAATTGCCTGACCCTGTGCAATCGCCGGACCAGCCTGTAAATGCGGAGATCGCATCCGGTTGAGGTGTTAATATCACCTGGGTGCCGGGGTTGTATATCTCCGTACAGTCAGAACCGCAGTTTATACCCGCAACATCGCTTGTTACGGCTCCTTTTCCAGTACCGGTGCCGGAATTGTCTACGGTCAGCGTATACTGGATACCTGTCCCCATAAGCGCCACGTTCAGTATGGGCGTGTCGGGGTCGTTGGATTGAATAGAAAGGTTTGCGCTTTTTGCGCCCTGCGATGCGGGAGAGAATACTGTGTCAACTGTGCAGGCAGTTGATGGTATTAAGGTCTGTCCCGAGCAATTGTCGTTTTGAATATTAAACTCCGAGGCATCTGTACCCGTAAGAGAAATAAGATCTATCACAAGGGATGTGGAACCCACGTTGGAAACTGTAAAGGTTTG
>WGFD01000231.1 GCA_015492395.1 Deltaproteobacteria bacterium
AGGAGTGTGGCGACAGGGTTGAGGTGATAGGGGTCGGAACTACGGGTTCCGGTCGCTATCTCACCGGTGACTTCATAGGCGCCGACTCCGTGAGGAACGAAATCACCGCCCAGGCCACGGCGGCCAGCATGCTGGACCCCACCGTGGACACCATATTCGAGATAGGCGGTCAGGACTCCAAATATATCGCCCTGAAAGACGGGGTGGTTGTCGACTTCGAGATGAACAAGGTCTGTGCCGCGGGCACCGGTTCGTTCCTTGAAGAGCAGGCGGAGAGGATCGGGATATCAATCAAGGGTGAGTTCAGTGATCTGGCGCTGGACTGCTCTTCACCCGCGCCGATGGGTGAGCGGTGCACCGTCTTCATCGAATCGGATATGGTGCACCACCAGCAGAAAGGGGCCAACAAGGATGAACTGGTCTCCGGCCTCTCCTATTCCATAGTGCATAACTACCTGAACAAGGTTGTGGGCGGCAGGAGAATAGGCAACAACATCTTCTTCCAGGGAGGCACCGCCGCCAATCTTGGTGTCGTCGCGGCATTCGAAAAGGTGACGGGCAAGAAGGTAACAGTTCCATCAAACCACAATGTCACCGGGGCGATAGGAGCGGCCATGCTGGCGAAACAGGAAAAGGATCCTGCGGAGCCTACCAACTTCAAGGGCTTTGACCTCAGCAAGAAAAAGTACGAGCTCTCCTCCTTTGAGTGCACCGACTGTTCCAATGTCTGTGAGATCAGGAAGGTCGTAGTAGAGGGGGAGGATCCGTTGTACTATGGCTCCAGGTGTGAAAAGTATGACGTGAATCTCGCCTCGAGCAAGGATAATAAACTTCCCGACCTCTTCAAGGATAGGGAAAAGATACTCTTTTCCACCTATATAAACAAGGGTCTGCCTAAAGACGGACCTGTCATAGGTCTTCCAAGGATCCTCTACATGTACGAGATGTACCCCTTCTGGAAGGCCTTCTTCAACGAGCTGGGGTACAGGGTTGTGCTCTCTTCTCCGACCAACAAGGATATTATAAAGGATGGGGTCGAGAAGATAGTTTCGGAGACCTGCTTCCCGATAAAGATAAGCCACGGACACATACAGGATCTCATAGATAAGGGTATAAAGAGGATATTCCTGCCGAGCATAGTAAACCTGAGGCCATCGAGAAAGGAACAGATCCATACGCAGCACTGCCCGTATGTCCAGGCAATGCCGTACACTACGGCTTCGGCCTTCGATTTCGAGGGTGCCAGCGTCGAGGTCTTGAAGCCGATTGTCCACTTCAACCAAGGTGAAAAGAAGATAAAGGAGGAGCTTGCGCCCCTCGGGAGGAGGCTCGGCAGGGACCGGATCAGTGTGAAACGGGCACTCGCCGTCGCCATGAGGGTGCAGGATGAGTTCTACAGGAGGATACGGGCGAAGGGGAAGGAGATCCTGGATAGTCTGGGTAAGGACGATATAGCCCTGGTCATAGTCGGAAGGCCGTATAATACCACGGATTCGGGCATCAACCTGGAACTTCCGCAGAAGCTCAGGGACATGGGTGTGCTCTCCATCCCGTTTGATATGCTTCCGGTTGATGATCATATTGACGATTTCCTCGCGGAGGACATGTACTGGAAGAGCGGACAGAGGATACTGGCGACGGCGAAGGTCTTGGGGAGCGACCCACGACTTTACGCGATATACCTCACGAACTTCGGTTGTGGTCCGGACTCCTTTATAACGCACTTCTTTAAAGATACCTCCAAGGGCAAGCCGTTCCTGCAGCTGGAGATAGACGAGCACTCCGCGGACGCGGGCGCTATAACGAGGTGTGAGGCCTTCCTGGACAGCCTCAGAAATATAAGGAAGACGCAAAAGGCCGAGACGGCAGTCCAGTCGAAACCCCCGGTAAAGCGAACGAAGCTCAAGAGGAAGCTATACCTTCCCTATATGGCCGACGGCGCTTACGGCATACAGGCGGCGTTCCAGGCCTGCGGCATAGACGCCGAGATAATCCCGGAGGCCGATGATGAGAGCCTGAAGTGGGGGAGAAGGTATACATCGGGAAGGGAGTGCTTCCCGTGTACCGTAACGACGGGTGATATGGTGAAGATCACGAAGAGACCCGACTTCGATCCGGACAACACCGCCTTCTTTATGCCGTCCGGTAACGGCCCTTGCAGGTTCGGCCAGTACAACCGCTACCACAGGTTGATACTGGATGAGCTCGGCTTCCTAGATGTGCCGATATATGCGCCGGATCAGGATGCCTCCTTCTACTCCGACCTTGGGGCGGTGGGCGGCAATCTCACCAGGTTGGCCTGGTGGGGTATAGTATCAGCCGACCTGCTGGAGAAGAGATTGAGGGAGGTCAGGCCGTACGAGAAGAACCCCGGTGAGTCCGAAAAGGTATACTGGGAGTGCCTCCACAAGGTGTGTGACGCCATCAGGCAGAAGAGGTTGCCGCTGGAGGAGATGGCCTACGCGAAGGAGGCGTTCAGGAGGATACCTGCCTATGTGGCTGGCGGCAGGCCGGTAATAGGCGTGGTGGGCGAGATATATGTGAGGAGCAACCGTTTCAGCAATATGGATCTCATCAAGAAGCTCGAGGCCCTTGGCGCGGAGGTTAGGATGCCAGGCATCTCGGAGTGGATATACTACACCAACTTCGTGGCGAAGAGGAGGAACTGGGAGAGAGGCAACTATAAGGATCTGGCCAAGACGATCGTATATGATGTCTTCCAGAAGAAGGATGACAAAAAGCTGGAAGGGATCCTTAACGGTGATATGAGGAGCGGCCACGAGCCCAGTATAAAGGAGCTCGTCAATTTCGCGGAGCCTTATATACATGACTCCTTCGAGGGCGAGGCGGTATTGAGCGTGGGAAAGACCGTTGATCTTATAAATAAGGGCGCCCATGGCATAGTCAACGCGATGCCCTTCACATGCATGCCCGGTACGGTGGTAAACGCGGTACTGAAGAGGGTCAGGGAGGAACATGGCAATATCCCCTATCTCAATATGGTCTATGAGGGTCTGGAGGATACCAATTCCAGGACGCGTATGGAGGCCTTTGTCCACCAGGCCAGAGAGTTTATGGAAAGGTGCGCCGGTGGTGTGCCTATAAGCAGGGCTGCGCACAGGGCCTCGGCGAAGAGGGCTTCAGCCTCTCCACATCTGTGAAGAATAAGGGATATAACGTAGCCGTAGCAGGGGCGACCGGTCTCGTAGGCAACGAGATGATGAAGATCCTTGAAGAGAGGGAATTCCCTGTCGACAGGATCAAACTCCTTGCTTCCGAGCGGTCCGCCGGTGCGTTCATCACGTACAGGGGGAAGGAGGAGAAGGTACATCTCCTTTCGAAGGAGACCTTCGACGGTATCGATATCGCCCTGTTTTCACCCGGCGCCTCTGTCAGCGAGGTATATGCGCCGGTGGCTGCGAAGGCGGGATGTGTCGTCATAGACAACACAAGCCGGTTCAGGATGGATCCCGATGTCCCGCTTGTCGTCCCGGAGGTCAATCC
>WGFD01000232.1 GCA_015492395.1 Deltaproteobacteria bacterium
GACCAGAGTGTGGTGGTGGTCGGGGGTGGGGATACGGCCGTGAAGGAGGCCGTCTATCTCTCCAGGATCGCCAAGAAGGTCTATATAGTCCACAGACGGGACAGACTGAGGGCCGAGAAGATACTGCAGGAGAAGGCCCTGGCGATACCTAATATTGAGATCCTCTGGAGCCACACCTTGAAGGAGATAAAAGGGAAAGTGGGGGTGGAGAAGGTTATCCTCAACGACCTGAAGGATGCCAGTATAAAGGAAGTAGATGTCGAGGGTGCGTTCATCTTTGTCGGCATAAATCCCACTACCGACTTCGTTGAAGTGGATAAGGATGAGGGAGGTTTCATAAAGGTAAATAGTAGGATGGAGACATCCGTGAAGGGCATCCTTGCGGCTGGCGACTGCAGGGTGACGCCGTTGCGCCAGGTTGCGACAGCGGTAGGAGACGGGTCCATAGCGGCCTTTATCGCGGCGGAGTATGTCGAAGGGCTTGAGGTGTAGTTTTTTTATGCCGGCTCAGGCCATAGGTGGTCCTGTTGCTCAAGTGAAAAAAAGGATACCAATATGGATTATAGAGCCGACAGGGCCGTAGTCATCGTATCTGTTGGGGCAATACCGTCATAAAGCGGAACGATAGACGAACAGTTCACCAATATGAGATCGCCTATGAGATTCGTCGCCGCACTCCTGGACAGGAGGTATGAGATTGTTATAACACATGGTGATTGGTCTATAGTGGGCGACATCCTTATACGCAAGGGAGCTTGTCGAGCACAGCGTAGTAGTCATTGCGGCGGGAGACGGCGGAATCCCGGCAATAGAACCTCCGGATAGGGTGCTGGAGGGGTGTTGTTGACGTCGTTATTGGTAAGGAGGGACTACTGCTGTACTGGCAAGGCAGGTTGGAGCTGAGATATTCGTGGACCTCACGCAGACGGATATGGTCTATCCGGATTTCGGCAAGCCGTGGCGGAGTTCTTGGAGAAGGGCGGCCGGGAGGTGATTATCACATCGCCGGAACTGGCAGAGAGGACCATTGGTGCCAAGGGCGGGACTAAAATAGTTTCATGATGAAAATGCCCCTACCCTATCTCTATCTCCATTCCATCATATCCCAGTTCCACGTTGTCCGGAAGGTTTTTGCCGGCTTCTTCATAGTCGAAGTAGTGGCTGAGATGGGTGAAGATAGTCCTCTGTGGCCTGAGTTCATCTATTATCTCCAATGCCTGTGCAACGTTCAGATGAGTAGGGTGTGGTCTCTCACGCAGTACTCCCAATACCATTGTGTCGAGTCCATGGAGTTTTTTCCTGGATTCCGGCGGTATGAAGCTGCAGTCGGTTATATAGGCGAATCCGCCTATTCTGTATCCAAGTACCTCCAGTCTGCCGTGGAGGACTTCCACTGGTTCTATCTTTAGGCCGAATAGTTCGAAGGGACCGCTGATTACAAATAGCTTCAGATCAGGCTTCCAACTGCTGTCGGCTTCATCACTGAATATATAGCTGAAGATCCTCTCTATCCTTTCGATGGAGAGCTCATTGCCGTAGCAGCTTATGGCTTCCTTCTGAACCATATTGAATGTTCTCAATTCATCTATTCCGTGGATATGGTCTGCGTGGTGGTGAGTGAAGAGGGCGGCATCTATCCTTGAAATGCCATTGGACAGGGCCTGTTGCCTCAGATCCGTCGATGTATCTATAAGGATATGCCTTTCACCGGTACGTACAAGTATCGACGATCTTGTCCGCTTGTTCCGATGGTCCTTCGATGTGCAGACATGGCACTTACAGGCGATTACAGGCACCCCTGTTGAGGTGCCGCTACCAAGTATGGTTATCTTCATTCCGAAACATGCATAAGGGTTGCAGGCCGGATATTAGAGGAGGGGGCGGTGCCTCCGGTCTTGGCTCAACCGGCCTGATCATACTCTCCCACGACTTCGAACTCATCGAGGACCTCATCGCCGTGCGGGGCACCGTCCAGATACTCCGTAAGGTCCATTCCCGCATAGTGTTCGAAGTGTATTCCCTCCTGGAATAGAGGACTCTTTGTTACGTCGTATACCTTGCCGCCGTAGGCCAGGTATATGGGTTGGTCCGGCTGACTACCGTCATACTCTTTTAACTCCTCTTCCGTAAACTTCTTCATTTGAGTCTCTCTCCTTCAAAAAATGGCGGCCCTCGACCTATTCTTCCTGCTCACCTTACGCTTATGGGCAGGGGGACGAAGGTCAACACAAATATCCCTATAGTGGCTATGGCTATAAATTTCCTCTTCACGTCCAGTGGAATGTGGTCATCCATGACGGGGGGATGTTTGATCCCCAGGATGAATATCAGGATGGCGGCCCAGAGGAACCATCCTGACCATGAGAGCGCTCCCAGCGCGGCGAGGAAGGCCACCAGGACCACGGAGATTATCCTGTGCCATACACCGAAGAGTGCGTACATTATGTGTCCTCCATCAAGCTGGCCTATGGGAATTAGGTTGAGTGTCGTGACGAAGAAACCTATCCAGCCGGCATACGCGATGGGATGTAAGAATACGTCATATCCATGGGGAATCTTTCCAAGTATAATGGATGTCAGCATATGAAATATCAAGGATGATCCGAATATGTAGTGCCCCCCTTCCGCAGGTAGAGGTAGAATCTGGGAGAGTTTGAGTCCCCATATGGTTACGACTATAGAGACCAGAAAGCCGGAGATGGGTCCTGCCGCGCCTATATCGACGAGGGCGGATCTGCTCATGATGGGTGACTTCATCTTTATTACGGCCCCGAAGGTTCCTATCATCGGTGGGATGGGGGGGCCTGGAATGAAGTATGGCAAGGTCGTAAATACACCGTGCCTTCTTGACGCGAAGAAGTGGCCGAACTCATGTGTTCCCAGGATGGCTATAAGGGATATCGCAAAAGGATATCCCCTAAGGATGGCCTTCGGATTATCAATGATGTTCAATCCTTGCTGGAGCGCGCCTGATATCAGGGTTGTTATCACCGTCAGAGCGAACAGGATTAATGGCGCCATGGGCCTGAGGGTCCGCGCCTCCTTCGGCATCACGTTGATTATCCTGTCTATATCATCATACTCCCTGGACATCTTCCGCCTTGGCTCTTTTTTTCAGATAGCTGGCCTTGTATATCTCTATGACTACAAGAGCCAGTGAGAGGATTATAGGGCCTGCTATTATACCGATAAACCCAAGGACCTTTAAGGCTCCGAGGATGCTGAATAGTAACAGGAGGGGGTGGATCTTTGTCTTTCCGCTTACCACTATGGGTCGTAGAATATTGTCAACAAGTCCGATGATAAATACACCAAGGACCACCAGGATTATAGCCTCCAGATAGTTAGCCTTTATGAAGAGGTATATTGCCGCCGGTATCCAGACGATGGCGGGACCTACCATGGGGATGAAAGACAATATGGCCATAATGGTTCCCCAGAAGACCGGAGAAGAGAGGCCCAGTATCCAGAATGATATCCCTCCCAACGCGCCCTGCACCGCCGCCACTAGCACCCCTCCATAGAGGGTCGCATATATTACCTCATGGTTCTTTTGGAATATCTTGTTCTTATCGGTTTCGGAGAGGGGAAGCAGTGTCTTGACGTTGTTGACCAGTTTATTTCCGTCTTTAAAGAGATAGTACATGGCGAAGATACTCAGTATGACGTTGAGAATAAATCCTGTGAAGTTACTGATCATCCCCCTTAGATTCTGGATCATGTATGTGCTCGCTTCCTTCGCGCTCTTGAGGACGATGTTCTTTATATCCAGGGTGGAGATCTCTATGTACTTGCCGAGCATGTTGTCAAGATAGGAGAGTATGGAGTAGGGGGAACTCTGGATATCAAACTTGGACTCCCTTATATACGTTTCGGCCCACTTGTATATGTCCACGATCTCATCGACCAGCGCCATGGCGATAAATGTGACCGGTACGGCGAGGAAGATAACTATAATCGTACAGGTCAGGATGGAGGCTATAGAGTCGGAGATGCGCAGCCTTCTCTTAAGCCAGCTATAGAATGGGTAAAAGAGGATTGTCAATACAATGGCCCAGAAGAACGGAATCCAGAATGGGACCAGTATAATGTATAAAAGGTAGCTGACCACAAAGGCCAGGCCCAGTGTCAGTATCTGTTTAGTATCCATGAAAAGTGAAATATTTTGACTTTAACAATCCAACCAGTATAATACTTCTATCGGATAATACAAGGGTTTTATGGAGGAAATATTTGTATGAATAGATCGGCTATAGCCCTCCTTTCCGGAGGGTTGGACAGTACACTTGCCGCCAAGGTCATCCTTGAGCAGGGGATAGATGTGGTGGCGCTCAACTTTACATCCGCATTCTGCACCTGCACCTCAAAGTCCAGCACCTGCAGGAGTGAGGCCGTAAGGGTCTCCGAAGAGTTCGGTATGCCGGTGAAGGTTATCCACAAAGGGGAGGAGTATATAGATATCGTAAGGAACCCGAAGTATGGTTACGGAAAGGGTATAAACCCATGTATAGACTGCAGGATATTCATGTTCGTACTTGCGAAGAGGTATATGGAAGAGATAGGCGCATCCTTTATATTTACCGGGGAGGTCCTGGGCCAGAGGCCGATGAGCCAGCGGCGTGAGGTATTCAGTCTCATCGAGAGGGAGAGCGGCCTCGAGGGCAGGATAGTACGCCCGCTCTGTGCCAAGCACCTTGAACCCACGATACCGGAGAAGGCCGGTATAATAGACAGAAAAAGACTCCTTGACTTCATCGGCCGGTCGAGAAAACCGCAGATTGCCCTGGCGGGGTCATACGACATCCAGGACTACCCCTGCCCTTCCGGCGGATGCCTGTTGACGGACAAGATATTCTCCAGAAAGGTAAAGGATCTCTTTAAACACAAGGCGGAGACAACTCCGCAGGACCTCCGTATGCTGAAAAGCGGCAGGCACTTCAGAACACATGACGGTGTGAAGATAGTCATAGGGAGGGACAGGCTGGATAACAGGAGGATTGCCGGTCTTCGGCAGAAAGGGGAGGTCCTCGTGGAACCTGTGGGTTTCCATGGTCCGGTGGCGCTTGTGAGCGGTGGCTCAGGAAACGGTGCAACCGACCTTGCCGGGAGAATGATACTTAGGTATGCGGGCGAAAAGGCGTCGGGAAAGGGTACATTGAGACTCCTGGACGACGACGGGGAGCGCCACTTTGCCGTTGACTCCCCAATAGAAGAGGGACTGTTGGAGGGTATGAGGA
>WGFD01000233.1 GCA_015492395.1 Deltaproteobacteria bacterium
ACATGGCAGTCCGCGCAGGCGAGGGTCACGTTCCCGCCATAGTGGTATTCGCCTGCCTGAACAGTGGATAAAAGAAAGACAAAAATAACAAGAATAAAGGAGGAGCTGTGAATAAAGAACTTCAATGGCCGGATTTCGTATTTATGTTCACCACTTTCCATACCTACTCCGCCAACTCAAACGCCCTTAATCGAGTCCCCTCCTTCTCTATTAAATATAACCTATTTGCAAGGTCAAAGTCAATGTCAATCGGGAAGAAGTACCTTCCCGGCGCATATTCACGGATACGGCCCAGCTCCGTACCTTCGCTATTATAGAGGATTATCCCCTTCACGGCATCGACGATCCAGATCCTTCCCTCTTTATCCACCTCGACCGACACCGGTACGCCAACGGCGTCCGCCCCCTCTCCCTTGAAGCCGAATCCGGATACGAACCCTCCCGAAGTGTCGAAAATCCTTATGGCCGGAATGTCCATAGGGGTGATGAGATAGAGCCTGTCGCCCTTCACGGTGATACCAGAAAGCGACTTCAGGCCCTCTCCTATCGTGCCCTTGAACACCCCCCCCCTGTCGAAGACAACGCAGTTCGTCGCCGCGCTGTTAAGTACATATATATTTCCCTTCTCATCGATGGCCAACCTCCCAGGTATGAACGGTATCCCATCGGGGAGCGCCAACCTGCCGAGGGAGTCTCCACGGTAGCTGAATATCTCGACGTAGTCCTTGGAGGCCTGGCTTACGTATATGAGCCCCTTTCTGACAACGAGGTCATAGGGAGCTATCAGCCCCTTCTCCTTGCCGAACTTGAAGAGTGGCGTGCCGTCGGTGGCAAAGATGGATATGCTGTTTTTTGCGGGGTCCGCTACGTACACCTCCTCCGCCTCTCCATCGACGTAGATACCGGTCGGGCCGGCGAACTTCTCATGGAAGAAGCCATCGAGGGTAACGACAGGCTTCAAAAGAAACATGGAGCTTACATTCTCCTCAGCCGCCCGCAAACCCAAGGAGATTGAGACTATCAAAGAGGCGACAATCGTGATCAGTACGGCGGACCTCTTCACCTTAAGAGCTGTCAGCATTCCTTACTAGCCGCCGCTTAAAGGTAACGTATAAAAAGAGCCTGTCAAGCAGCAGGGCAAAGATCGCAAAGTATCCTACAGAGGCCAGGTACAACCTGTGCTCGAAGATGACGTCTATTATAGGGATAAAGCTGGATGTCGGAGAGAGAATGATGAAGAACCATAGGATAAAGAAGGAGACTGTTCTGTAAAGGCCACCCCTCTCCCTTTCACTGCGGCCCCTTATAAAGAGATATACGGCCAGAGAGATAATCGCTACGACCACTATAAGCGACACAACCGGAGGGGGAAGGGGTATATTAAGGACCGTGCCCTCACTCAGCCGCGGAACCTCGAAGAGGCCCCTGGAGACAGGAAAGTCGTAATCGAGGTTTTGATTGGCAGGGAATATCAGCAGGGTTATATAGTAGAGTATCACATTGAACTGCGTGATGAGATACTCCCACGGTGTTATACTCTTCACACCAAAACCGGCGGATGCCTCACTCAGATCGTTGAATCCCCCGGAGGGCACGAGTGTGCGCACGACAAAGAAGGCCAGGAGGACCGAAAGCACCGCATAGAGGGGCCACCGGGTCGCAATCTCTCTTACCCTGCCCTTGGACACAAAGCAGAGGTCGTAGAGGAGTATGACGGCGGGAAGTGTCACGGCTACCTCCTTGGAGTAGAATCCGAGGATGTAGGATATAGGCACACCTGCGTAAAGGGCGACCCTCTTAGCCCTTTCGGACGCGCCGGCAGCACTTGCGAACAGAAGAACGGCGAAGAGGTAGAAGAGGCTCGACAAACTCTCCATCCTCTGGACTATGTATGTAACGGCCTCGGTCTGGATCGGATGAACGGCAAAGAGGAGAGCGGCGAATGCGGCCACTCTCCTGGACCAGCCTGCCCGACCTGTCCGCCAAGCTTTGACAGGCGGGGCGGACAGGCCATCTTCGGACCCGGAAGCGAAACCGCTTCCACTGAAGGTGAGGTACAGCAGGATGTATACCAGCACTCCATTGACGGCGTGGATCAGCGTATTCACGATATGGTAACCGACGACATTAAGTCCGCCAACGGCGTAGTTGAGAGCGAAGGTAACCATGGTTACCCCCCTCCCGGACACCAGGATCTCGGGAAGGTTGGAGAGGCTCTTGAGCCTATGGTTCTCTACTATCTGCGGGGAGTCATCAAAGTGAAAGGCGGCATGGAAGGTGTTGGAGTAGACGATGAAGGTCGCCGCCACTATTATCAGACACACTATGTAGTGGTATCTCCTCTCCCCCTTCATCCAGTCCATCCGATACCTCCGTCGTTGAAGCCCCCCGCAGCGAACTGCAGACTTGCCTGTAGCAGGCAGGGAATCTTCTCATCTATTTCGTCCGCGATGCGTGTTCAATCAGGTCAGTTACGCAAAAAACAGGTCCGCTCTAAGTCCAGTTCCTATCCGCCGCACAGAAAGAGACGCACTATTATACAGCGCTAATCCCGTGTACCACCTATATCGTCCCTCTTCTCCATTCTCTTGAGCAGCATGAGGTTCCACTTCGCGCCATCGTCATGCGGATCTATGCGTAGCACCTCCTCGAACTCGGCCCCGGCCTCGCTTGCCATACCCAGCCTCTTGTAGGTCAGGCCGAGGTTGTAGTGTATCGACTTGTCGTCTGGAGAGAGTTCCAGGGCAGCCCTGTAATGGCGCACGGCCCCATAGAGGTCGCCCTTGAGAGTAAGAATATTGCCGAGGTTGGCGTTCGCCTGGAGCTCATACTTGGGCATTGCCCTTACACCGTAGTGCCCCGCCTTCAGGGTATCATTGATATCCAGCACCTTCTCCAGCTCCTCCCGCGCCATGTCGTACTCCCTGAGCCTTATGTAGCTTATGGCCTTATTGTAGTGGGGCTCGACGTACCACGGATCGGCCTTGACCGCGAGGTCAAGGACCTCCAGGGCCTCTCTGTACATGCCCCTGTCTATAAGGGCGTCTCCGAGATTATTGTGGGGCCTGGACTCCCGTGGCGACTTCGCGACCACATCGGACCAGAGCGAGACGCCGTCACGCCAGACGGCATTCCGCCTGTAGGAGAGAGCACCGAAGAGGAGGATTATGACAAAGAGTACGGCTGTCCCGGTCCTTCCCATCACTCGGCAACAACGAGAAAGTCCACCCTCCTGGACTTGGCCATGGCCTCCTCGGTCTTTTCCATGGTCATTACCCGTCCATACGGCACCACCTTGAGCCTTGAGGGATCTATGGAGGCCTCCTCTATGAAGTAGTCCATCACAGCCTTCGCCCTCCTCTCCGAGAGCCCGAGGTTGTATTCGTCGCTACCCCTCTCATCGGCGTAACCCTGGACATTTATCTTTATGTCAGGGTTCTTTTTCAGCCACTCCGCATCTTTGTCGAGCACCTCCCTGTCTTCATCATCGAGCTCAGCGCTGTCCAGGTCGAAGTAGACCGGAAGCAGCCTGGCCTCCTCCTCCACCATCTTCTCCACCTCGTCCTCGGCCTGAGGCGCCTCCTCTACTTTGGTCTCGACGACCGGCTGGACCTCCTCCACGATCTCAACTATCTCGAAGACCCTGACCTGATTCGTCCCGTCGGCCACATAGACCCTGTCATCATCGTCTACCGCTATCCTCCTGGGCCATCTGAAGAGCCGAGATCCCCCGAACTCCCAGAGCGGTTTCCCCTCGCTGTCATACACGATCGCCTGGAACCTGTTCGCATCCACCACGTATATCCTGTCACTCGCCTTCCCGACGGCGAGGTCGGACGGCATGCTGAAGCCGCCCAGGAGGCTGGAGATTCTCCCGAAGGCGAGCATAACCTTCCCTTCTCTGTTGATCCTCAGCACCCTGAACCCCCCCGAGTCGAGGAAGGTAAAGTCCCCGCGCGCGTCCAGCCCCCTGACATTGATGAACTTTCCCTTCCCTTCCACCTGCGATATGAACTTGCCGCTCGGGTCGAGCGTGATGATCCTCGCATCCGCTCCCGACGTCCCTATGTGGATCAGTCCATCACCGTCAACGGCGATGGACTGTATAAAGAGATCATCCGCCGCTGGAACACCGGAGATCTCCAGAAGACCCTTGTACTTCCCCTTGTAGTCGTAGACCGCTATATCCCTGCTGCCGGAAACGAGCACGTTCCCATCCGCATCGAGGGCGATATCGGTAACGTCGCTCTCCCCCCCCCCCAAGAGGGGGAAGGAGTAGAGGGGTATGCCGTCCAGTTGCGTTATAACCACCCGTCTGTTGCCGCCGTCCAGGACATACAGCTCGTCAGCCTCGTCATCTATGTAGAGGGCGTTTATCGCCCCGAAGACCACTCCGGTGGTCCTGCCGTCGATGGAGTGGAGGTAGTTGAGGCGGAAGATGCGCTTAACACGATCCTCTGGGGTTGTATCGGCGGCGGAGACGGTCGCGGCCAGGACCAATAGGAGAGAGAGAAAGAAGACCACGGTGGACAGGCGTGCCCCGAGTGAGCGGCATATGGCCGATACGGTAAACATAATGTGTATATTATCCGATTCGAAGAAGTTCTTCAAGCGGGAAATCTGGCAAAAAAAAGGGGAGGGCTATTAAATAACCCTCCCCTTTCGGATAACCGCTTCAGGAAGATACTACCTGTTGTGGCACTGCTGACATCCCCTGTTGGTGGGGACGCCGTTCGCGGTCTGGCTGCTCACATCTACGGCCTGGAGGTAGTCCCACCTCAGGTTGTCGTAGTATGGCCCGCCGTGCGCGAAGTGGCAGCTCAGACAGAAGACCTTGTCCTCGTTGTCAGCATTGGCAAAGTAGGTACCGTTGGCCTGCCACCCGTCACCCTGGGCCGCGGGAACCTTGAAGTCATCCGTGTTGATGGTGTTATAGTGGTTCCAGTCGATGCTGTCGACGCTTGCGCCAGACGTCTCGCTGTCGTTGATGAGTGCGTCGATCGGGTGCCTCCTCCAGTCATCCCCGGCCATGTTGTTGGCGACGTTAGCCTCATGCCAGTTGTCGTGGCACATCGCGCACCACCTGCCGATACCGACACTGGAACCTGCCGTATCGTTGTCAGACCCGGCACCGGGAGCGGCGTAGATGTTAGAGTCGGTTTCACCGGTCGGAGTGCCGTCCGAGACCGGCCACATGGGATCATTGCCGACTAGGGGTTCATATACAGGAACGTATTCACCGCCGGCCGCGAAGGTGCCCGTCGTGCTCCCCTTCCAGGAGGAGGTGTAGTTGGCGCCCGCCGCCTTTCCTCCATCGTCGTTTAGGTCTACACCACCGGGAGGCTGGATAGCACCGGCATCACCAGGCGCGATCTTGAGGTTACGGTACCTGTTTATATACGCGTGAGAGTCACTGTCCGTGCCGTGCGGATCGTGGCAGCTCGTACAGGAGAAGCCGGCGATCTGAGTATCACCACCCGGAGGTGTGACGTTAATCAGACCGAGCGAATGGCCCCTGCCCAGACCGACGAGACCGACGCCCCCGTCATTTTGGCAGTTCCATACGCCGCCGCTCATGTCTCCGCAGACTGGTTGGAAGTCACCGCCGGCGCCGATATCCGAAAAGCCCATGGTCTGATCCCACATGCCGTCCGCCAGCACCTTCGGGGCAGGCTGATTGTGTGGTGCAAATGTATTGCTAGGCTGTCCCTGAGCGCCGTCATCGGCGTGGCACTGGAGACAGAAGTTGTGAATCTCCGCCCTGCTGGAGACGCTGCCCCTCAGCAGGATCAGCGAGGTGCTGTCCACGCTGCCGGTCCCATTCAGGTCGCCGCCACCCTGGCTGTTATGCATGGTGTGGCAGCCGCCGCAGACGAGGTCGCCCGCGCCCCTGTGGAGCGCCTGGGCCTCGTACGGCACCGCCATGAGGGCGACCGCCCCGATAACCGCAACGGCAAGTAAGTACCATCTCTTCATGATATCCTCCCTTCCTTATTATAGTTTCGGTTTATTATTATGCTCTGTGTTGATCCAGCAAAAAACCCCCTTCGGGACTCCATCATCCCGCCTGAGGCGCCATCACCCGTCCCGGCGTCATCATCAACAGACCGGGAACCCTACTTAACTTCTATTATACAGTACTATTAACGCCTGTCAAGAAAAAAATTAATTTCTTTTAATCTTGTCCGGCCTGATGGGCCCGAAAACCCCCATTTGCCGAACTTCTCAACCATTATCCAGTGTTATAGGGCTCACGCCGCCCCCTTAGTGATTGACAATCCATACTTTTATATCTACAATGGCCGTAATTTAAAGAGGTCTATGGGGATCTGTGAAAGGCGGAGGAAGAGACGATGAAGGATAAAGACAAGAGGAAGCCGTGGGGGGGGCGTTTCATGGAGGGAACCGACAGGCTCGTCGAGGCCTTCAACACCTCCATCCCGTTCGACAGGAGGCTCTTCAGACACGACATCAGGGGCTCCATCGCCCATGCCCGCGCGCTTGCCAAGGCGGGCATCATAGGGAAGGGGGAGACCCGGAAGATAATAAGAGGCCTCACGGAGATCGAGAGGGAGATAGAAGCGGGAGAGTTCACCTTCAGCGACGATATGGAGGACATCCACATGGCCGTCGAGGGGAGGCTTATCGAGAAGATCGGCCACGCAGGGGGCAAGCTCCACACCGGGAGATCCAGAAACGACCAGGTGGCCCTCGACATGAGGCTGTACCTGAGGGAAGAGATAGAAGGGATAGAGGCCCTGATCACGGATCTCCAACTGGCGTTGCTGGACGTGGCCGAAAACCACACGGAAGCGGTGCTGCCCGGCTACACGCACCTCCAGAGGGCGCAGCCGGTGCTCCTGGCCCACCACCTCCTGGCATACTATGAGGCGCTGAAACGCGACAACGGCAGGTTTGCGGACTGCATGAAGAGGCTCAACCGGATGCCGCTTGGCGCGGGGGCGCTCGGCGGTTGCCCCTATCCCATCGACAGGGACTCCGTCGCGAAGGAACTGGGCTTTAAAGGCGTAACTGCCAACAGTATGGACTCGGTAAGCGACAGGGACTTCTGCATAGAGTTCTGCGGCGCGGCCTCCATATTGATGGTACACCTCTCCAGGCTGTCCGAAGAGCTCGTGGTATGGTCCTCCCAGGAGTTCGCCTTCGTCGAGCTCTCCGACGCATTCTCGACGGGGTCGTCCATCATGCCGCAGAAGAAGAACCCCGATGTGCCGGAGCTGGTGAGGGGCAAGACCGGCAGGGTCTACGGAAACCTGATGGCCCTGCTTACGGTAATGAAGGCCCTTCCGCTCGCCTATAATAAGGACATGCAGGAGGACAAGGAACCCCTCTTCGACACGGTGGACACGGTAAAGGGGTGTCTGGCGGTACTCGCGCCCATGCTGAAGACGATGAAGATCAATAGCGGCAGGATGCTGGAGGCCACGAGAGATGGCTTTCTAACGGCCACAGACGCGGCGGACTACCTCGTGAAGAGGGGGGTTCCCTTCAGGGAGGCGCACCACATAACCGGCCAGGCGGTGGCATACTGCATCCGGGAGGGAAAGGGGCTGGAAGATCTGTCTCTGGAGGAGTGGCGGAGATTTTCAAACCGCTTTGGAGAGGACATCAAGGAGGTGGTATCGGTATACTCATCCCTGAAGAGCAGGGACACGGAGGGGGGAACGGCGCCGAGGAGGGTGAAGGCCGGCCTGCGGGCGGCAAGGAGGGAGCTGGACAGGATGAAACCGGCTTCAGGCGGCAACCTGTCCACCAAGGACCGACAGGCGGGAGGAAGAAGGAAATGAAGGAAATGAACGGACAGTTCGAGGCGACATTGCCGAAGAAGGCGGACCACCTCGTTGCGGCGGCAGTCACAGTACTGGCCTGCCTTGTACTCGCCCTATCGTACGGCTGCGGCAAGAAGGGACCACCGAGACCACCTGAAGAGGCCGCCGGGAAGAGGGTCCTCTCCGCCCAGAGAGCCGAAGACTCCACGCGGCGGGCCGCTGGAGGTATCTGCAGCAACAGGCAGACCACATGCGGACAGCCGGCCACAGAACACGTTTAAGGGGGGCATCGATGCACTTCTTTGACTACAGGGGCAACAGGTTCTACGCGGAAGGCGTGGCGGTAGAGAAGATCGCCTCCGATGTGGGGACCCCATGCTACGTATACAGCGCCAAGACGCTTGTGAGGCACTACAGGGCCTTCGACGGGGCCTTCAGCGGGGTGCCGCACCTGGTCTGTTACTCCGCCAAGGCCAACTCTAACATATCCGTGCTGAACACATTGATAAAGGAGGGCAGCGGCGTGGACATCGTCTCCGGCGGCGAGCTCTACAGGGCGCTCAAGGCCGGGGCAGAACCGAAAAGGATCGTCTACTCCGGCGTCGGAAAGAGGGAAGAAGAGATCGAGTACGCTATATCCAAGGGGATACTCATGTTCAACGTGGAGTCTCCCGAGGAGCTGCGCCTGATAAACAGGACGGCCAAGAGGACCGGGAAGAGGGCGCCCGTGGCCATCAGGGTGAACCCCGACGTGGACCCGAAGACGCACCCGTATATCTCCACCGGGCTCCGGCAGAACAAGTTCGGAATCGAGAGCGGACAGGCCTTAAAGGAGTACGTGTACGCTAAGAGATACCTGAAGAACCTCGACCTCGTGGGTGTCGACTGCCACATAGGGTCGCAGATCACTCAACTGTCACCATTCGTCGACGCCATGAAGAAGACCGGGAGGCTGATCGCTACGCTCCGCAATGAAGGTATAGATATCAGATACCTTGACATGGGCGGCGGACTGGGCATCACATACAGCGAAGAGGCCCCGCCTCACCCCGGCAAGTACGGCAGAGAGGTTATCAGGGAAGCGGAGGGGCTCGGCGTCACCCTCATCTTCGAACCCGGGAGGGTAATAGCCGGCAATGCGGGCATACTCCTCGCGAGGGTCCTGTATACAAAGGAGAATGGCGGCAAGAGATTCGTCATCATCGACGCCGCCATGAACGACCTGGCGAGACCGAGCCTCTACGGTTCCTACCATGCCATCAAAGCGGCCAGGAAACCTAAGACCGGCGAGGAGTTCGAAGTCGATGTCGTGGGCCCCATATGTGAGTCGGGGGACTTTCTGGCAAGGTCCAGAGAGCTGCCCCCGCTCAAGTCGGGGGACCTGCTGGCGATCATGAGCACAGGGGCCTACGGCTTCACCATGTCCAGCAACTACAACTCCAGGCCGAGGGCGGCGGAGGTCATGGTGGACGGCGACGAGTACAGTGTCGTCAGGGAGAGGGAGACATACAGGGACCTGGTGAGGGGAGAGAAGCTGAAATATAGCACATAGTGGCAGGGTTATCTTGCATTAATCCTGCTGCTGCCGGGACTTCGCCTACCGATACCACCACCAGGAAAGGAAAGATCAACCCACCGAATTGCGCCTCAAAGGAAGGTGTTTATCTTAATTAGCTGCCAGCTTGTTCTTCGTCTTTCTTATGGGACTTTCCATGATAGGCGATTATGACATCTCCTTCCACCTGGCCACAGGAAAATACATTACCGACACCGGCACAATAAACCACTCCATAGACCCCTTTTCGTTCACATCTACAAATCCCATGTCAACCACTGCCTGGCTGGCGGACGTCATATCTATTAGGGGAAGATGTGTCAAGGAAGATGTGTCAAATCTTGAATAGTGAATTAACCTTCGTAAGCATTTCCTGTATTGCTTTGTCTTTAGATAATCTCGATTTCATTATAGCTATTTGACGGCTTATAGATGAATAGCCAAGACCAAACAACTCTCCGATCTCCTTATTATTGTACAATCCTGTATTCCATAGGAGGTAGATCAACACATCACGTTTGTCTTTATTTTTACCACTTACCCTGCCGGAGTTGATTATTACGCCTATATCGCATTTGAGTATTGAGGCTGCTTTGTTCAAAGTGGTTACGGCTGCATTCCCTCTTAAAACCTGCCGCCTCTGAGGCACTTCTATGTCAGGTTTTTGAAATTTGAATTTAGCCTTAATACGATCCGCAAACCCCTGGCTGCCTAAGATAAGTCCGTGACGCAAACCTTCCCACATCTCTTTTCCTTCGTTAGAATAGCTTTGTACCATCTCTCTGTAAGCCCCGTGTTTATTGTTGACATTGAATCGAGAAAGTATCAGGTCCATCCTTAACCAGTTCGGTCCTTTCTTATCATATGCATAGGCAGGGTAACTGCTCCACTTGGTAGTCTACAAGCCTCTCCACGATTCCGGCCCGCAATGGATTTCTATGAATGTAGCAGGAAAGGGTAAGAAGATATCTATCGTCTTCTACCAGAAAGGCTTTATAGCGGCCTTGAAACAAGTG
>WGFD01000234.1 GCA_015492395.1 Deltaproteobacteria bacterium
GCCACCTGGCATAGGCAGGAGAGCCTTTCCTGATATCCACGACGACATCGAAGACCTCTCCGTGGGCACACCGCACCAGCTTTGACTGTGCCGCGGGCTCCAGTTGATAGTGGAGTCCCCTCAGCACACCCTTATACGACCTCGAGTGGTTGGCCTGCACAAAATTGTCCTCTATGCCGAACTCACGGAACTTCCGAAAGCTATATGTCTCCATAAAGCTGCCCCTCTCGTCCCGGAATGACTGAGGCTCTATAACCACAATGCCGGGCATACCTTCTACTCTATTAAAGGTGAACGGCATTTTACTCCTCTGCCAGCGCCTTGAGATATCTTCCGTAATCCGTCTTCTCGAGAGGGATGGCTAGCCTCAAAAGCTGCTCCCTGCCTATCCATCCCTTTCTGTAAGCGATCTCCTCGATACAGCCGAGCATCAAGCCGGTCCTCTTTTCAATGGCGGCAACGAACTCCCCCGCCTCCAGAAAGCTGTCATGCGTCCCGGCATCAAACCAGGCAAATCCCCTGCCGAGGAGCTTGGTCTTAAGCTTACCCGCCTTCAAGTATTCTTGATTGAGGCTTGTTATCTCAATCTCCCCCCTCGGCGAGGGGAGCAGGTTTTTAGCTATACCGATACAGTCGTTATCATAGAAGTAAAGACCCACCCCGGCCCAATTAGAGTTCGGATGAGACGGCTTCTCAGTCAAGGACAATACCCTCCCGGACTCGTCAACTTCGATGATCCCGTACCTTTCGGGATCATGCACATAGTATCCGAAGACATATGCCCCGCCACTCCTGTCTATATCCATCTTGGCCTCCACCAAGATGTCGAACAGGCCGTGGCCGAAAAATATATTGTCTCCGAGTATCAGGCCGACACTATCGTCGCCGACAAAGTCCTCGGCTACTATAAGACCATGGGCCAATCCCTCCGGCCTCTCCTGCACCCGATAGGATATCCTGATACCAATACCGGAACCATCCGAAAGACACTTTTTGCAGCAATCTATATCTTCAGGATTGGATATCAACAGGATATCCCTGAGGCCGATAAGCATCAGGACCGACAATGGATAGTAGATCATAGGCTTGTTATAGATAGGCAGAAAGTGCTTATTAACCGCCACGGTAGTGGGATAGAGCCTGGTGCCTGAACCGCCTGCCAATATTATTCCCTTCATCACTTCTCCAGCGCCTCTTCATTTGCGGAAAAGCCTTTGGATAGTTCAGACAGATTCTTCTCACCATCCGAAAGCAGTGGATGTAGTTCGTATTGTATAAGATCCGCCAGCATGATCCAGTCTTGATGCTCAAATGTCTGCAGCATCTCCTTAAGCACATCCAGAAGCCTGTCCCAGCACGACATGGAACCCATCGAGACATCCACGCGTGATCCGATATTCTTAAGCTGTTCAATGCCCCTTTTAAGTTCTTGTATAAACTCCATGAGGTGGCTCAAGTTCTCTATATCCTGCGAAAGTCTCGAGAACGTACTTTCCGACTGCTCGACTCTCAACCTGCCGGCGGAGTCAAGGAGCCTCTCGCTTATCTCGGCAACCACCTCCCTGGTTCCATCAATGCCGTCCCTGATCGCGTTCAACAGTTGAAGCTCCTGAGTACCGCTATCTGTTGCCATATCATCCTCCTTAGATTGGCCTTGTCCTGGAAACAAACGATTTATCTTCCATTGAGACTGCGTCTCCATAACCATCTCCACAACAATCACCGGCAAAGCACACCGCCCTTTCAAGAAGATCAAGCAGTATAGCGCCCTGGGTTCTGAGATCTCCGTACAGAGCGCACGTCCCCCGTGCCAAAGAAAGGATATCACACCCTTCCAGCCCTTCCTTTCCATACTTAAAGATATCCGTAAGGGGTTTCAACTCAGGAACCAAAAAACCAACCTTCTCTATCTCACTGTCCAAAAGCAAGATCTCCTCATCAAGCTCATTCAAGCGTTTTAAGTTGTCCGGTGAATTCATAAAGACACTCTCAACCTCTTTAGCCTTGGCAACACCGTCCTCGGCAAGCTCAATGAGCCGTTTTGCGGATACTATATCTTCAAAGAGGGCCGCTTTCAACTCTTTTGGCAATTCAACGGGCGGCATGCCGAAAGCCTCTCCATAAGCTCTCCGGAGATAGTCCACACCATGTCCCTCAAACACAGCCGGCCACACCATCTTATATATGCCAAGAAAGATCTCTCTCTTGCTTACAGTATCGGTAGCCACTGGGGTATACTCCATGAAACCTTCGGCATCGAAACCGGATCTGTACACCTTACTGCCTTTCCAAGAATCTGCCTTCCCGGCAGATCGACCGTCTGCGTAATCGATAACCATCTCCACCACGCCGTACACGCTCTCCGGGGTTATATATTCTCTGCAGAGCATCTCGCCGCACTCTATGTGAAAGCCGCATGGGTGGCACGGTATGTCGGCCTCTACAACTATGTGCCCCTCCCCGTAAGGCCCGGTTTCCCGGAAGTAGGCGGCTCCAAGGGAAAGTTCTATCACTTTGGTCCCCACCGCCGCGGCTATGTGCATCGTACCCGAGTCGTTTGTTACCAGAACCGTGCACATCTTGAGGAGCGCGGCAAGCTCCATAAGTGTCGTCTTGCCGACAAGATCTACGGCGCCGTCACCCACAACCCCCTTTATCTCTCTTCCAAGGGCCTTCTCTCCTTCCGATCCGAATATAAGGACCCTGGCGCCCAGCCTATCGGCGACCATCTTGCCAAGGACCGCGAACTGCTGAACCGACCACCTCTTGTGATCCTTGCTCGCGCCGGGCTGGAAGCCCACAATCATACCGCCGTCCTCTATGCCCGCTTCCTCCAGGAGTCGCGCCGCCCTTTCGTCGTATGGCGGCGGGACATCGAGGCGGAGCCCTTGGCCTTCTCCTCCCACCCCCCCTGTCCTGGAGTACATATCCACAAGATTAAACGGATTCAATGGCCTATTGAAGACAGAGGTCGAAAGGTACCTCATCCACTGGCCCTTGATAACCCTGTGCCCTTCCTTGTCTATGGTCATTCCCCTGACCTCCCCGGCCCTGATGAGAGAGGTCAGAATCGCGCATGTCCTCGAAGGGGTAAGGTTTATCAAGAGGTCGTACTCCCTCTTATCTATCTCTTTCAGGAAGTTCTCCAAAGCTCTATACCCCCCCACGAGAGTAGTCTTATCCGAAAGGAGGCTGCTCTGATACCCTTCCATATCAAAGGTTAAGAGGTTGTCGATAAAAGGGATCGCCTTACATATCTCCGCATAAGGCTTATTGGCAAGATAGGTTATCCGGCAGCCCTTGTAACGGCCCTTGAGGCCGGCAAGAAGCGGTGTTGACTGGACAACGTCACCCATGCGCGTGAGGTTAATCACGATAATTTCCATGAACTATGCCTTCTTTTGCATGAATTCGCTCATCATGAGGAATATGGCCTCACTTCTCGACAGGCCTCCCTTCCCCATGCCTATATCGTCCACTATATCCGTAAGGGTAAGAGACCTTCTACCCTTGAATCTGGCAAGGTACGCGCCCAGTTCAGTATCCACACCGGCCTCTTTTATTAAATCCTTCAGCATGGACCTGCCCGGAACCGAAGGAGAACCTTCAAACCCGCGTTCAACCAGAAACGACATCGCCTCCTCCATCCTCTTTTCATAGGTGTGCTCTTTAACCACCCTCTTCCTTGCCCTTGCGGCGATCTCTTCCCTCTCTTCAGCGTGTTCGAGATAATGGCCGATCTTGTTCCTCGCCTCATCTAAGCTTTCGAAACAGACTATCTCTTCACCTATATCAAAGAACCTGGAGAGGTGAGAACGGCGGTCCACAAGCTGGAATCCCCCGCATGCCGCTATCTCGAAGGTCCGCGGATTCAGGAAATCACCATACGGGTTTACTCCCTCATGCTGCTTTGACGAGTGCAGGTTCATATTGATCTTAGACGCGTTAAATATCCTGACCGTGTCATGTGTTGAAATCCTCGCCCCCTGCCTCTGGATAAAGGGGGCGAGGCTCGGAATCCCCACCCACTCATTTCCCCAGATCTTCATGTCAAGATCGACAAGATGGGAGAAAAATCTGCGACGGTTATAGTATCCCGCACCCACGAATGAGAGATCGCTTGAGAACTCATCAACCTCATCTTCTTTGAGTTTCATCGGCCTGTGGATATCCGGCGAAGCCGCCATTGGAAGGTAGTGGTGGTTCTTCACCCCCAGGTCCTTCAAGGCCTCAAAGAACTCTCCGTCCTGAATAGTAAAGAAGTAATCGTAAAACGGAGCCACCTCTCTCCAGTATCCCATGCTCCTGAAGTCCTCTACAAACCAGAAAGCCGTCGGAATGCCATTACTCCTTAGTCTGCTCAAGACACCACCCGTAAGAGGCGCCTGTGCCAGCGCGAAAACGAGGTCAGGCTTGCACTCGACCACCCTCGCCATTATCGCCTCAGAGGCAAAACCGGTAAGGATCTCACGTAACTTGCCCCTGTGGCTATTGTCGGATGTGAACTCATCCACGGCCTGCAACGCCTCGCCGAACCGGCTGCAGTCGGCGAACTCAACCTCGTAGCCGAGGCGGTCCAGCGCGGAGACGACGTAACGCGCAACGGGAAGGGAGCCTCCATAAATTGGGCCTGCCACAAGTATCGTATACCTTTCCGACAGCCTCACGCGCATCTCCATCTTCACGTAAAGATCCCTATTAAGATTCACGGTGGAGTGGTGCGGCATGAGGAAGACAGGACCTCTTGGCAATCTCCCGATATCCCTTTCCCTCCGGGCGATCAGGAACGATGCCTTGCCGATAAGCCCGGAGAGATCTATCAGCTCCAACGCTAATCTAAAGACAGCGGGATCCGGTTCTACCAC
>WGFD01000235.1 GCA_015492395.1 Deltaproteobacteria bacterium
GTTTGGAAACGTAATGCCACGAAAATGGAAACATGTATCAATTGTGATATCGAGATTATTGGAACAGGCTTTAAGACAGCGGAAGGTCGCTTTTACAATTATAAAATATCGAGGAAATAAGATGAAACAAAAGACTCTGCTAAAGACAGGTATAGTAGGTTACATGGTTTTTGCTCTTTGCCGGCGGCGCCGTATGGCACGTGGACTGTATGCTAACGGCGGCTTCGGTGGTATTTATCGAAATGGAGGCTAACATGGCGGTGAACACAAATCTTCAATTCGACCTTGTAGTCATCGGCGGGGGCTCCGCGGCCTTTGCCGCGGCTATTACGGCAACGGAAATGGGCGCCGAGGTTGCCTTGTGCGAGAGGGGGGTTATAGGCGGCACATGCCTCAACAGGGGGTGCATCCCGTCAAAGAACCTTCTGAGGGCGGCCGAGATATTCAGCTACTCCCGCAACCAGCCCTTCAAGGGGATAGATATCCCACGTGGGAAGTTGGATCTCGCCGGGGTCATAGGGCAGAAGGACGAACTCGTAAAGGAGCTCAGGCAGGAGAAGTACCTCGACATCCTGAAAGGCAACAAAAGGATACGCCTCTTCGAGGGCGAGGCATCATTCATATCCGAAAGTGAAGTCAAGGTCGGAGAGCATATAATCAGAGGAGAAAGGTTCATCATAGCCACCGGGGCCAGGCCGCAGGCGGTCCCATTCAAGGGGATAGAGGGTGTTGATTTTCTTGACTCCACGACCGCGCTTGATCTGAAAGAACTGCCTGCTTCCATGATAATCCTGGGAGGCAGGTTTGTGGCCGTCGAGATGGCGCAGATATTCTCCCGTTTCGGGACAGATGTTACTATCCTCCAGCGGAGCCAGAGGATAATACCCGATGAGGAAGAAGAGATATCCGTTGGACTGAAGAGATACCTGGAAGAAGATGGGATAGAGGTACACACCGGGACGAATGTTCTGGAGGTATCACAAAAAGATGGGTTGAAAACGGTAAAGGCGGAGGTTGAGGGAGAGGCAGTGGAGTTCAAGGGGACGACCCTGCTTATGGCCACTGGAAATACCCCAAACACGGAGGTATTGAATCTCGACGCCATAGGGGTCGAAGTGGACGAAGGAGGGTTCATAAAGGCGGATGTTTATATGGAGACATCAAAGCCTGGGGTCTTTACGGCGGGGGACGTGGCCGGCGGGATACAATTGGTCACTGTGGCCGCCTACGAAGGCGCCATAGCCGCGCGGAATGCCCTTGCCGATGAGGAGTGCTGTTATGAAAAGGTGGATTACGATGCAGTCCCACACGCCATATTTACGCACCCCAACGTGGCAAGCGTAGGGCTTACGGAAAGCAAGGCCATTGAAAAGGGCTATAATGTGAAGAGCCGGGTCCTGGACATGAGGTACGTCCCCAAGGCAAGGGCCGTAAGGGATGCGAGGGGCTTGATAAAGATCGTGGCTGAAGAGGAGACGGAAAGGATCATCGGCGTCCACATCCTTGCGCCAGAGGCCGCCGAGGTCATCCACCAGGGAGTGCTTCTGATCAAGAATAATATGACAGTCAAGGATGTCATAGAGAAGATAGATGTCTACCCAACCCTATCGGAAATGGTAAAACTGTGCGCCCAGAGTTTTTATAAGGATATAGGGCAGCTCTCATGCTGCGCGGTGTGAGCAATCAACCAATAAACCAGTGTAGGGAGGGATGCCATGAAAAAACTAATAGTAGCTGCCATTTATCTCGTTGTTATCTCGATCCCGCTTTCCGCGGCCGCCGGGGAACAGGAAAGCATGCTTATTCACCTTAAAACCGGCCTTAAACACGACGACGCACAGATATGTGTCGCCTACAACATTATATGGGCGGCATTGGATAAAGGTCTCAAGGTGGATGTGCTTATAGACGCGGACGCCATAAACACATTCAAGGTCGGCTGGCGCGGAAAGGACGCCATAGAAGGTTACCCTTTGCCGGAGAGGCTGAGACGGTCTCTTGCCGAACAGTTTGAGGTGCCCTTGAAAGAAGTCCCGGAAACCTATGGCCAGTTTCTGAACATGCTTCACAAGCGCGGCGCCAACTTCTATATCAACACCGCCTTCCTGGTCCTGGCAAAGGTTGAAAAGGAGATGGGCGCTGTGGAGAACGTATCGGCGAAATTCTTTAAGCCCGTAACGATAAAGGAGATGGTGGAGTTGCGAACCGGTGCGGACTATTATATGGTCTACTGAAACCGTTTACGGCTGCCGGTTCACAGTTAACGGTTACGACTATCTAAAAGCCGGGGGATAAGGACTGCGCGGCAAGGAGTAGTGGGGGAAACATAATGGATGGCAAAGCCCGGCTAATAGCCTTCTTTGGAATATTTGCTCTAATGGCTGTGGCGGAGGTGATCGCGCCCCGCAGGAGGCTGTCCGTCTCCAAGCGATGGCGGTGGTTTAACAATCTGGCGCTGACGGGATTGGATGTCATCGTTGTCAGGGTGATCTTCGGCGCCGCCGTATTGCAAACAGCCATCTTCGCCCAGGAAAATGGCTGGGGCGTCCTGAACTACCTTCAGGCCCCGTATCCATCGCGGTTCCTGGTGACTATCGTTTTTTTGGACTTTATGATCTATATACAGCATGTCCTGTCACATGCACTACCGGTATTCTGGCGGCTCCATGTGGTTCACCATACAGACCTCGACTTCGACGTGACAACCGCCGCCCGTTTTCATCCTTTGGAGATCATCGTCTCACTGGTCTATAAGCTTGGCCTGATCATTGTAACAGGCGCCGAGCCGGCAGCCGTCCTGGCCTTCGAGATCATACTGAACGGCGCGGCTCAATTCAACCACTCCAACATGAATATTCCCGCCGGTCTGGACAGGATCTTAAGGTGGTTCATCATTACGCCCGATTTTCACCGGGTGCACCACTCCGTCAAGGCGGTCGAGACAAATTCCAACTACGGTTTTTTCGTCCCCTACTGGGACTATCTATGCGGGACATACCGCGCGCAACCGGCGCTGTCCCATACAGAGA
>WGFD01000236.1 GCA_015492395.1 Deltaproteobacteria bacterium
AGACGGTGCGGAGCGACTTGAGCTCTTCCTTGAGCTCCGCCAGCTCGGCCTCCATGGGGTCCACACCGGCCCCGGCAGCCCCGATACCGAGTTGCTCCTCCAGGAATATCTTCCTGTCTTCGGCATTCTTGAGGGCGTTGTTTATCGACTGGAGCTCCAACTGGAGCCGGTCGAGTGTCCTCAGGTTGGCGTCCAACTGCTCCGGCAGTGCGCCCATACGGCTTTCTTTGAACTCCCTGAGGGCCTTTTCCTGCGCCTCGAGCTCTACCTCCGCGCCCTGGAGCTCGCTCTCCAGGAACTCGGAGGTGCCCTCCGCGTACTCTTCGCGTATCCTCAGGTTCTCCTCTATAAATAAGGATGCAAGTGTATTAGTGACCTGCATAGTTATATACGGGTCTGGACCGGTATAGCTTATGCTGAAGGCGTCACCGTCGTCACCACGACGACCGCTTCCCCCGATCACCTGGACCTCGATATCCTCCCTCATCCTCCTCACGGCGTCACCCATACTCCGCGCCGTTCTCGCACCGAGGAGACCCCCCTTATCCAGAACCGCAGACATGCCGCCTGATCCTTCCTTTTTGCTTCTATCATAGAGACTGAAGTCCCTTATGATCTTCTCCAGCCTGGTCCTGCTCATTATCTGCTGTTCGATGGTGCTGAGGCGTTTATCGATAGGGGTCGTGTCGGTAGGCATCACATACTCCTCCGGCACCTGCTGCTGTTCGATGAGTATCAGGGTGGTAGATCGGTAGTATTTGGGCAGTACCATGCTCAGGAGGACGGCGATCCCCAAAGAGGCGGCCACCGGTATAACCAGGAACCACTTGCGCCTGTAGACGATGTCCAGGTAGTCGAAGATATTCATGCTTGTCTGTTCCTTATCCATCATAGCCTCCACTCTCCCGGCACCAGCACCACACTCATAGAGATACGGTCTCTCGTGATATCCTCGCCCAGTCCGCTCCCCGTCCACTGCTGGAAACGAGAGTATCCCAGAGTCAACGCCAGCCACTGGTAAGGACGCCACCCAGCTCTGATTTCCCCGCTGTATGAGGTCGTGTCCACTTCGCCGGATGGCTCGGAGCTGTTTTTGGAGATATTCCCGTAAATGGAGATATCGAATGTCCTGCTCAGGGTCGAGGTCCAGTTGGCCGTTCCAGCATTTCTGATATTCACTTCCCTGGAGAGGCCCGATGTATTGGCCACGGACCTTATGTAGCTCAGGTTGAGGGAAGAGTCCCTGAACTCCTTTGTAAACCCACTGCTCGCCGACCAGTCATACCGTTCTTCATTGATATCCATGTATATGACTCCACCGGAGATGTAGAAGGACAGGGTGGGCGACACCTCTTCACTGATCCCTATCTGAAGGGAGTGGATCTCGACGTCGGCGCCTTCGTCGTCGTAGGTGAAGCGTGTATAACCATAGGTCGTATTCACAGACAGCCGTGTGGTCAACGTATAAATCCACGCAAGGGAGGCCGAGTCGGTCCTAGTGTCTATAAGTGCCGGGGATTCGAACTCCAGTATGGCGTCGCTCAAGGTAAGGGAAGCGGTCGAGCGGGGGGTAAGCCTGCCACTCAGACCCAGCGTGAGGGTATTGGAAGTGGTATCCGTCCTCTCCGTCTGTATCCCTGTATCAACCGCGTCAAGGGACTCTTTCGTAATTCTCAGAGAGTCGTCTACAGTGAGCCTCGAACTCCTGCCAAGCTCCATCTCCATGCTGGCGTTGGCCCTCTGGGCAAGGTAGTCACGCCCCCCTTCCCTGGAGTAGTATCTTGAGTCCATACTGTACAAGGTCCTGAAGTTTACCCTCCTATTTTCGCTTGAGACCTCTAAGCTGGGGGAAAGCGAGGTAATAAAGTCGGCCTCGATATCCGCCCCTTCACCCCTGGCATCCGGGTTGCTGTCGTATATCTCCTCAACTCTCAGGGACGGCCTCACGCTCATCGCGCCGTATGTATAGTGCCCGAACGGTAATAACATAGTAAGCGTTACACCCAAGTAAATTAATAAGCTGTATCTATGGTACAAAGATGGTATCCCCGGGGCGCAGAAGCAGGTTCTTGTGCTGCTTGTGGATTATGTCCTTAAAACGTATATCTATCTTCTCTTCCTCTTCACTGCCGCCGCTTCTCTCCCTTATTAGCACTATATCGTTCCTTGAGGCATACTCCGTAAACCCGCCGGCCATGGCGATCGCCTGGAGGATGGTGGTGTTCCTCTTCAATGTATACGTCCCCGGTGCCGCAACCTCACCCATTATGAATACCTTGAAGCTGTTCACCTCCTGCACTATCACCGAAACTACCACCGTCTCCTGGTATTCCTTCAGCTTATTCACTATTGCCTTGCGGAGCTCCTCCGGAGTCAGACCAGCCGCCTGCACATCGCCTATTAGAGGAAGGGCTATCATTCCGTCAGGACGAACGGTTGTAACCCTGGAGAGATCCTCATTCTTCCACACCGATATTTCAAGGACATCTTCCGGTCCTATAAAGTACTTCAGGACACCAGATCCCTTGTAGAACGCCGGCAGGGGCGGAAGCGGAGGCAGATCCTCCGCCACTCCCTCACGGGATTCGGCAAGGTCACCGGCTGCCGCACCCTTCATCAGCAGCGGACCAAGGAGGATGCCGAAAAACATCAAGAAGATAACTATCGCCATTCTGTAACTCAATCTCTTCGACACCTCCGGCACGGACCTAGAGGAACTTAAGGCCCGCCATGATCTTTACATCGTTACACCGCTTGGCCCATACCACACTGGCATTCCGCCACGGCGACATCGTCTCCACATGCAGTTTCAACTTCGAATTAACGTCGACAAGGCGTCCGTCGTAAATTATCTTCACGCCACCCTCCGAAACATCGATAGTGCTGCCTGAAAACGCGGCATCATCAGCGTAAAGGACGACATCCAACTTCTTCATGACCCTCTTCTGAGACCTCCCGTCGTACAGGACATACTCGCAACCGGGACAAGCGATAAAACTACCCCCATCGGTAAAGAAGGTCTTCTTACACTCCGGACATATCCGTAATTCCATCTTTTAGGTATACCTTGTTTTCAACTTATCCAATAAGCATAGTCA
>WGFD01000237.1 GCA_015492395.1 Deltaproteobacteria bacterium
CGCTGGGCATTACCAATATAGACCCCATACGCTACAACCTTCTCTTCGAGAGGTTCCTGAACCCTGACAGGATCAGCCTGCCCGATATCGATATAGACTTCTGCTATGAAGGCAGGGACAACGTGATAAGGTACGTCGCCGATAAGTACGGCAAGGAGAATGTAACGCAGATTATAACCTTCGGCCAGATGAAGGCCAGGGCGGTCATAAGGGACGTGGGGAGGGCGATGGATATACCGTACGGAGAGGTGGACAGGATTGCGAAGATGGTGCCCCCGGTTCTGAACATCACCATAGACGAGGCGATGAAGCAGTCCCGGGAGATGAGAGAACTGGCAAAGAGAGACCACGCAGTGAATGACCTGCTCGGTGTGGCGCGGTCTCTCGAAGGCCTTACCAGGCATGCGTCGACGCATGCTGCGGGAGTGGTGATCTCCAACAGACCCCTTGTGGAGTACCTGCCTCTCTACAAGGGGCAGAAGGATGACGCCGTTACGACGCAGTACGCCATGAAAGATGTGGAATCCATCGGTCTGGTTAAGTTCGACTTCCTCGGTCTCAAGACACTTACGGTCATAGACAAGGCCGTGAAGCTGATCAAAGATAACAGTGGGGTGGATATAGACATCGATAGAATAGCCCTCGACGATGTTGACACGTACCGCCTCGTAAGCGACGGGGATACGGTGGGTGTCTTCCAACTCGAGAGTTCCGGGATGAAAGATCTGCTCTGCAAGTTAAGACCCGGCAAGTTCGAAGATCTGATGGCTGCGGTCGCTCTGTACAGGCCGGGCCCTCTCCAGAGCGGCATGGTGGATGAGTTCATAAAGAGGAAGAACGGCGAGTTGTCGATCACATACGAACTCCCTAAGCTTAAAGACATCCTGGAGAGCACCTATGGCGTGATAGTCTACCAGGAGCAAGTGATGGAGATTGCAAAGGTCCTGGCATCGTATGCGCCGGGTGATGCCGATGTCCTCAGGAAGGCGATGGGCAAGAAGCTCCCCGACGATATGGTTGAACAGCGCGCCAGGTTCCTGGATGGTGCGGAGAAGAACAAGGTACCCAAAAGGTCGGCTGAGAAGATCTTCGATCTCATGGCGCTGTTCGCCGGTTATGGCTTTAACAAGAGCCACAGCGCAGCCTATGCCCTCATCTCGTACCAGACCGCCTATCTGAAGGCCCACTACCCCGTTGAGTTCATGACGGCGCTCCTGACATCGGATATGGCCGATACGGATAAGGTCATAAAGTATATCAACGAATGCAAGGGCAGAGGGATAGAGGTCCTGCCGCCGAACGTGAATGAGAGCGACAGGGACTTCACCGTCGTCGATGGGAGGATAAGATTTGGGCTTGCTGCAATAAAGAATGTGGGCTACTCTGCCATAGATGATATACTTGCCGTGAGGGAAGACGGTGGCTTCGACTCACTCATTGACTTTCTTGAGAGGGTGGATTCCAGAAAGGTCAACAGAAAGGTGGTCGAAAGCCTGATCAAATGCGGTGCCTTCGATACGAGCGGTGCGAAGCGTTCCCAGCTTATGGCGGTGCTTGACAAGGCCATGAGCATTGCCCAGTCGTTGCAGAGGTCGCGTCAGGGGGGGCAGGTGACGATATTCGACGCTATGGGTGTCGGAGGTGGCGCTCCCACCATCGAGTTGCCCGGGATCGACGAATGGCCCGAGCAGGAGAAGCTGCAGTACGAAAAGGATGCGCTGGGCTTCTTCATTACGGGCCACCCCTTGGAAAAGCACTCCGAGCTTCTCGGCATATACTCCACTGCCGATACGGAGGGCCTGAAGGAGGGTGTCGAGACTGAAGACGGCGACTGCATCATTGGCGGGGTGGTCGCAGGCATGAGGGAGATCAAGACTAAGAGGGGCGATATGATGGTCTTCGTCACCGTGGAAGACCTCAAGGGCCATATTGAGGTGATAGTATTCGCGGACCTCTACAAGAAGTGCGGGGATGTCCTGAAGTCCCAGGAGCCCATATTAATCAGGGGAAAGGTTGAGAGGGGCGAGAAGACGACCAGGCTCCTGGCCTATGAGGTATGTCTGTTGAGCAGTGCGGATAAAGAGATGAGCAGAAAGACCCATATCATGCTCGATACCAGGGAAGTAGGAGTTGAGGCATTGGACAGGTTGAGTGAGATACTCTCCTCAAGCGGGGGAAGGTCGCCGGTCTTCCTTCACATGCTGAACGGTGATGAAGAGGTGGTTATAGCCCTCCCAGAGAGGTTTAACGCCGCGCCTTCCAAGGCGATGCTGAACAGCCTTGCCGCGGTGGGAAGCGGGGTGGAGGTAAGGTTTTCATGACCGGTAATCTGAGAATCTAGAAAGGAAGGTATTCCGTGTCGTCGAGACAACACCTTGAATTTGAGAAGCCAGTGATAGAACTGGAGTCCAAACTGAAGGAGCTGGAAGAGCTCTATGTGGAGGGAAGGTCCGAACTGAAGGGGGAGGTTGCCGCCCTTGCAAAGAAGGTGACGGATCTAAAGAAGAGGATCTTCTCGGGCCTTACGCCGTGGCAGATAACACAGTTGGCAAGGCACCCCAACAGACCTTACACGCTGGACTATATAAGCCATATATGTGAAGATTTTATTGAACTACATGGAGACAGGTGTTATGGCGATGATGCCGCCATAGTCGGCGGCCTCGCCAGGATAGACGGGCGGGCGGTTGTTCTGATCGGCCACCAGAAGGGAAGGACCACCAAGGAGAAGATACACAGGAACTTCGGCATGCCGAACCCTGAAGGCTATAGAAAGGCCATGAGGCTTATGCGTCTGGCGGAGAGGTTCGAAAGACCGGTTGTGACCTTCATAGACACCCCCGGTGCGTTCCCTGGCATAGGCGCGGAAGAACGTGGCCAGGCCGAGGCGATCGCCACCAGCCTTATGGTCATGTCGGGCCTTAGAGTGCCCTCTCTCTCCGTTATTATAGGTGAGGGGGGCAGCGGGGGTGCACTGGCCATAGGTGTTGCCGACAAGGTCATGATGATGGAGTACTCCACCTACTCGGTTATATCACCGGAGGGTTGCGCCGCCATACTCTGGAAGAACGGGGGTAAGGCGGACGTCGCCGCCCGTTCGCTGAAGATTACAGCGAGGGATCTCCTGAAGCTTGGTATCATCGATAAGGTGATAAAGGAGCCTCTCGGCGCGGCTCACAGCGATACGGCGGCAGCGGCGAAGAACATGAAGAAGGCGATCGTATCTGCCCTCGGGGAGCTTGATGGCATGGAGAGGGGGGACCTGTTGAAGAAGCGGTATGATAAGTACAGAGGGATGGGTATATTCAAGGGGGATTAATGTGAGATGGGGCGGATGTAGTCCTCGTCATTCAGGATATACATCCCCTTCCGTTCAGATCTCCAGGCTTAAACAGATTGATTTTTTTCTGCAGATAACATATCCTAATTACCTTTAGCCTTTCTTTTTACAGCTTAAAAGCCGATCAAGCGGTTTATTCGTATTTAAACCACGGCTACGGTGATATCTGGTAAGCCTACCCTTAATTGGAGACAGCGGGAGGGCTCTTTAACGATGGCGGATGTGGAAGAGGCACTGGCGTTATTAAGAAGCAAGATAGACGATCTGGATGACCGGATACTGGAGGTCCTCAATGAAAGGGCGTCCCTTGTCATAGAAGTAGGGAAGCTGAAGGAAAAGGAGAAGATAGATGTATATGTGCCTGAGAGAGAGAGGAGGATCTACGAGAGGCTCATAAAGAATAACAAGGGCCCTCTCCCCGACCAGTCACTTAAGAACGTCTTCAGGGAGATAATCTCCGCCTCTTTATCCCTGGAGAAGCGTCTGACGGTCGCCTTTCTGGGACCGCTGGCCACCTTCACGCACCTGGCATGCATGAAGCACTTTGGCCTATCGGCGACCTTTATTCCGAAGAAGGACATATCGGATGTCTTTGATGACGTTGAACGGAGGAGGGCGAACTACGGTGTGGTTCCCATCGAGAGCACTACAGAGGGGGTGGTTACCCACACCCTCGACATGTTCATCTCCTCCGACCTGAAGATATGTGCCGAGGTATTTATGGAGGTGCAGCTCGTCCTCATGAACAAGACAGGGAGGTGGGAAGATATCTCGATGGTCTACTCCAACCCACATGCCATAGCCGGTTGCAAGGAGTGGTTGAAGAAGAATATGCCCGGCATACTGGTGCAGGACGTATCTTCAACGGCGATGGCCGCCAAGATGGCTTCGGAGGACCCCTCCGTTGCGGCGATCGCCAGTGAAGCGGCGGCTGAACTGTATGACCTGACTGCGGTGGAGAGGAATATACAGGATGAGATCAATAACTTTACGAGATTTCTGGTTATAGGCCGGCAGATTCCCGACAAGAGCGGAATTGACAAAACCTCCATCATGTTCCTTGTAAAGGACTCTCCTGGCGTTCTTTACAAGATACTGGAGCCATTTTCCAAGGGAGGGATAAACCTTACCAAGATAGAGTCACGGCCTTTGAAGAAGAAGGCCTGGGAGTATGTCTTCTTCCTGGACATGGAGGGGCATGTAACGGATGAGAATCTTTCCAAGGCATTAAAGAAGTTGGACAAGAAGACCATATCTATGAGGGTACTTGGATCTTATCCCAAATCTATAGAGAGGTAGAACTAGACAGATGAGTAATACATCCAAGGGTCTTATTCCCGAATGGATCGCGAAGTTGGTGCCGTATCCCCCCGGGAAACCTATAGAGGAGTTGGAGAGGGAGTTGGGTGTAAGCGGTTCGATCAAGCTCGCCTCCAACGAAAACCCTCTCGGCCCCTCGGGCAAGGCCATCGAGGCCGTAAATGGCGCCGTCGCCAACATGCACAGGTATCCGGATGGGTCCTGTTACTACCTGAAGGAGGCATTGGCACGGCGGCTGGAAGTAGCGCCGGAGGACTTGATCGTCGGCAACGGGTCGAACGAGATAATAGAGCTGCTCATAAGGACGTTTTTGAGACCAGGGGAAGAGGTCATAATGGGAGAACCCTCCTTTGCGGTCTACCCTATCATAACGCAGGCGGCCGGCTGCAAGGCCGTCAGGGTACCTCTCAGGGGAGACCTCCACTACGACCTGGAGGCGATGTTCGGTTCCGTAACGGGGTCGACCAGGGCCGTCTTCATCGCCAATCCCAACAATCCGACAGGCACCATTGTGGGCAGAACCGATCTTGAGGGATTAATAGAAAGGCTGCCGGAAGATGTCATACTAGTTCTCGATGAGGCATACTACGAGTATGTTACCGATGCCGACTTCCCCGACTCACTGGATTACGTTAAAGGGGGCAGGAATGTCGTTGTCCTCAGGACCTTTTCCAAGATATATGGGCTTGCCGGACTGAGGATAGGCTATGGAATAGCCGATAAGACCATTATTTCCTGTATGGACAAGGTAAGACAGCCATTCAATGTAAACTCCCTTGCGCAGGTTGCAGCGAGGGCCGCGTTGGAGGACAGAGAACACATCGAGAACTCTGTCAAAAATAACAATGAGGGTATGGCCCGGCTGGTACGGGAGTTGAGCGCCATGGGACTTGAGTGTGTTCCGAGCCAGGCGAACTTCTTCCTGTTGAAGGTCGGTCGTGGCAGGGAGGTATACGATGCCCTTCTAAGGAAAGGTGTGATTGTAAGGGCGATGGACAGTTACGGTCTCGGACAGTACATAAGGATCACCGTGGGATTGCCCGATGAGAACAGGGTCTTCCTCGATGCGTTGAAGGAGACGCTGTGGCAGATCGGTTGTGCATAAAGCTACGTTATAGTAAGGGGAGGTAGAATATCATGATCATAGTGTTAAGGTCTGATGTTTCGCAGGAGCAGGTGGATCACATAGTCGATAGGATAAAGAAACTGGGTCTTACAGTACATCTGTCCAGGGGCAAGGAGAGGACAATAGTCGGAGCGATAGGTGACGAGTCGGCCCGTATCCAGGAGTCCCTTGAAGTGCTTCCGGGTGTGGAGAAGGTCATGCCCATCCTGAAGCCCTTTAAACTTGTCAGCAGGGAGTTCAAGCCGGAGGACACAGTTATAGACATCGAAGGGATAAAGATAGGCGGCGTTCAGCTCCAGGTGATAGCGGGACCCTGTAGTGTGGAGAATCTTGCCATACTGCAGGAGACTGCGGAGAGCGTAAAGGAGGCGGGGTGCGGGCTGCTGAGGGGTGGTGCGTTTAAGCCCAGAACGTCACCATATACATTCCAGGGGCTCGGTGAGGAAGGCCTGAAGTATCTGAAACAGGTCAAGGAGAAGACTGGTCTGCCGGTCGTAACCGAGATCATGGATCCTAGGGACATCGAACTTATATGTAAATACGTGGACGTTATCCAGATAGGCGCACGGAATATGCAGAACTTCAGGCTTCTCACCGAGGTCGGCAAGACGAACAAGCCGATACTCCTGAAAAGAGGCCTCTCTTCCACTACAAAAGAACTGCTAATGTCGGCGGAGTATATCGCCGCTGAGGGCAATGACAGAATAATCCTCTGTGAGAGGGGGATAAGGACATTTGAAACGGCTGTGAGGAACACGCTGGATCTGAGCGCGGTTCCCATATTAAAGAGGGAGACCCACCTCCCAGTCATAGTGGATCCCAGCCATGCCGCCGGCAAGTGGGACCTTGTGGCCCCCCTTGCCAAGGCGGCCGTCGCTATCGGAGCGGATGGTCTCCTCATAGAGGTACACGCCGATCCGGAGAATGCACTCTCCGACGGGGTGCAGTCCATGAAACCCTCAAAGTTTTCGGCCTTGATGGATGACTTGAGAAAGATAGCGGATGCAGTCGGCAGATCACTTTAGTCCTATATTATATTCGATATGACACTACACTTCAATAAGGTGACGATCATAGGGGTTGGTCTGATCGGCGGTTCACTGGCCCTGGCACTCAGGAAAAGGGGGATGGCGGATAGCATCGTGGGCGTGGGAAGGGGGACGGCAAACCTTGAGACAGCCCTGCAACTGGGTATAG
>WGFD01000238.1 GCA_015492395.1 Deltaproteobacteria bacterium
GTGATGGAGATCATGGAGAAGGTCGCCGTCGAGGTCAGAACCGACGCGCCGGAGGTCCGGGGAGAGATACGGAAGGCCATGCGTAGGTTCTTCAACAAGCGGCTCGAGAGAAGGCCCATCATACTGCCCCTCATCATAGAGATATAAAGCAGGTACCTTGAAAGACCGCGGAAGGTGGGTTCATACGGATGTCCATGCCTATTCCGGATATAGGGCGAATGAGAGACCCAGGACCTTCAGGTTCGGGGGAAGGGACCTGCGCGTGAAGGAGGTCCTCAAAAGGTGGTACGAAGAGGGGTATGAGTGCTTCGAGGTAACGGCGGACGGGAACGACGTCTACAGGCTGCGTTACGACCAAACCGAAGACCGTTGGGAGGGGATCTTTCATGAATAATCTGAAGAGGCACCTCGACAGTCTAACGGAGAGATTCGACCTGCGGTGCATCTCGCCCGACCCCCTCGAGTTCCTTCATAAGTTTAAAGACCCGGGAGACCGGGAGGTGGTGGGACTCATAGCCTCATCACTGGCCTACGGTCAGGTGGGAAGGATCCTCTTCAGTATCAACCGGGTTATGGAACTGATGGAGTGGCGCCCCTACGACTTCACGGTCTCCTTTGAACCCGAAAGGGACAAGCGCCTCTTCAATGGCTTCAAACACAGGTTCAACGACGGCAATGACCTGGCATGCCTCATCTACTTCGCAAAGCAGATGATACGCGACTACGGTTCGATCAAGGGGTTCTTCCTCAAAGGCTACCACCCTGAAGACGAAAACATCGGACGTGCGCTCTCGAACTTTTCGGAGGCCGCGCTGGGGCTGGAGTCGGAACCAGTGTACCACCGGGGTGTACCGCCCAAGGAGACCGGTGTAAGGTTCTTCTTCCCCTCACCAAGGGGCGGCAGTCCCTGCAAGAGGCTCAACCTCTATCTGCGCTGGATGGTGAGGAGCGGAGACGGGATAGACTTCGGTCTGTGGAGAGAGATAAGCCCGGCACAACTGATAATCCCCCTGGACACACACATAGCCCGCATCTCCAGTTACATAGGGCTGACGACCAGATCGACCCCAGGATGGAGGATGGCCGAAGAGATCACGGAGAACCTCAAGACACTCGACCCGGCCGACCCCGTAAGGTACGACTTCGCCCTGTGCAGGCTGGGCATCCTGGAGTACTGCACGAGGAAGAGGAACCCCGTAAATTGCGGACATTGCCCCATAAAGGAGATCTGCACCGTGTAGCCGCTCTCCGGGATATTTCCTTTGACAGCAATGACTCAGTTAGGTTAATATCGGCGCTGGAAGTGAGAAGATGCAGATACAAGAGGCATACGACCTTGTAAAGGACGAACTCCAAGAGGTGGAAGCGGAATACGGCAAGCACCTCGATTCCGATGTCTATCTGATCAGGAGGGTGGCGAACTACATCCTGACCAGCGGCGGCAAGAGGTTCAGGCCCTCCCTGCTGCTGCTTTCGGCGAAACTCTGCGGCTATGACGGAGGACTTCACATCCCGCTTTCAGCCGTGATAGAGTTCATCCATACGGCGACACTCCTTCACGACGACGTAGTCGACGATGCCGATCTCCGGAGAGGAACGGCTTCCGCCAATGCCGTCTGGGGCAATCAGGCAAGCATCCTGGTGGGGGACTACCTCTTCTCCAAGGCATTCTATCTTATGGTCGAAAGCCGTAACATGGAGGTCCTGAGGGTCCTCTCAAGGGCCACCATCAAGCTGGCGGAGGGGGAGATACTCCAGCTGCTAAAAAACAGCGATATAGACACCAATGAGCAGGAGTACCTGACGGTGGCCACGAACAAGACCGCCGCCCTCATCTCAGCGGCATGCCAGGTAAGCGGCATACTGGCGGATGTTGCACATGAAAAAGAGTGCGCGCTGGCCGGGTACGGCATGAACCTCGGGATAGCCTTCCAGCTGATGGATGACTGCCTGGACTACACCTCGAAGAACGAGGATCTGGGCAAAGCCGTAGGGAACGATCTTAAAGAGGGAAAGGTCACTATGCCGCTTATATACACACTGCAGAGGTCTTCCGCCGAGGAACGTGAGAGGATAGTAGAGGCAATCGAGGCGGGGGAGATCAACGATAACGGACACCTGGAGTCCGTCATAGGCCTGATAAGGAGGCACGGGGCCATCGAACAGACCATAGATACGGCAAGGCGGCACATAGAGACCGCAAAGGACCATCTGGCGCAGTTTGAACCGACGGTTGAAAAGGCCGCGCTTATGGCGATCGCCGACTATGTCATAGAGCGGAGTTTCTGAAGGACCCGGCCACCAAGACTTTGGCGTCTACTCCCCCCGGGCATCCGGCAGTATCCATATACTCTCCTTCTTCAAAGAAACCGATATAGTCCCGTCCATGAATGGAAGCACCTTCCTGTATGCCGAGTTCGGCATCTCTATCTTCAACTTCGCTCTGCCATCGGCGGTCTGAAAGAAGAGTGTGTGGCTCGTTCCCCTGGCGGTGGCCGAGACAACGCTCCCATCGAGCACGTTGTCTCTCACCCTCCTGTCTATGGGCCTGTCCGGCCTGATCACCATTATCTCCTCCGGTCTGATGGCAAACGTTGCTGGGGCGCCGCGCGCCGGTCTGACCCGGCCGCCGTAAGCGGTCCTGACCTCCCCCATCTCATCACACTCCAGCACCACCGTCCCATCCTCCTCCACTCTCGATACCCTTCCGCTGAATATGTTCCTCGTCCCGATAAACCTCGCGACGTTTCTGGTCCCGGGCCTGTAGAACACCTCGTCTCTCGGCCCGAACTGCTCGAGTCCGCCGTCATTCACCACGGCGATGTTCTCTCCCATAATGAAGGCCTCTTCAAGATCGTGGGTTACAAATAGCATCGTGATGGGATAGCGCTCGTGTATCGTAGCGAGGTCGGCCCTCAACTTCTCCCTGACTTGATAGTCCAATGCTGAGAACGGTTCATCGAGGAGCAGTACCCGCGGTTCCGTCGCCAATGTCCTCGCCAGGGCCGTTCTCTGCCTCTGACCTCCGGATATCTCGTCGGGGTACCTGTCCCGGAGACCGGAAAGCCTCATCAGTTCCATTAACTCACCCACCCTGCGTCGAAGTTCGGAGCTCTGCAAACGGCTTATGCCATAGGCGATATTCTGGTAGACGGTCATATGGGGAAATAGCGCGTAGTCCTGGAAGAGGTGGCCCACCCTCCTGCACCTTATCGGCATATCTATTCCTTCGGATGACCGGAAGACATCGATGTGATCTATCGTGACGACACCTTCATCCGGAGAGACTATGCCGGACACCATATTGAGAAGAAGGCTCTTGCCGGCCCCGGACGGCCCGAAGAGGACGGTTATCCCCTCGCCGATGGAGAGGTCTATGTCGAAGGAAAAGTCCCGGAAGCGCTTCTTCAGGCTGAATGACAGCGCCATCAGTACTTTCCCCTAGTCAGCCAGTTCACGAAGTAGAGGACGGACATGGAGAACATGGTTATTATCGCCACCATGGTATTGGCCAGAGTCGTGTCGCCCATCTGTACGGCGTCATAGATGGCAATAGGTAGTGTCTGCGTCAGACCTGGGATGTTCCCGGCAACCATCAGCGTGGCGCCGAATTCGCCCGTGGCCCTGGCAAAGGCCATTACGGCCCCGGCGACTATGCCCCTCCAGGCGAGCGGAATGGTGATGGTCCTGAATATCTGCCACTCCGTCTTCCCAAGCAGCCTGGCGGCATTCTCCAGATTCCTGTCCACACCCTCGAGCGCCGCCCTGGCCGGTTTCACAAACAACGGCAGCGAAGCCACTACAGCGGCCACAACGGCTCCCTTCCAGGTGAAGACAAGTGTGATCCCGAAAACATCATTGAGAAACCTCCCGACGGGACCGTACTTGCCCAGGACGACCAGAAGGTAGTACCCAAGGACCGTAGGGGGAATGACAAGGGGCTGCATGATTATGACATCGAGTATCCACTTGCCCGGAAAGTCGCACCTCGCCGCCAGCCATGCCAACGAAAGCCCTATCGTCACGGTAAAGACGGCCGATACTAAAGATACCTTCAATGTGAGAAAGAGTGGAAAGAGATCCATGGCTACAAACCGTCCGGAATCATGAATCCGTACCTTTTCATGATCTTACGCCCTTCAGGACCGAAGAGGTGGTTGAGAAAGCGTACCGCCTCCTCCTGCGCTTCCGTACCCTTTACCAGGGCCACGGCCTGATCTATAGGGCCGTGAAGGCTGTCGTCTATTATTGTATAGTCCACCCCGGGCACATCCGCTACAGAGATGGAGACTATACCGGCCGTCACATTGCCGGTCTGGACGAACTGTAACGCCTGTCTTATATTCTCCCCGTATACGAGCCTTTTCTCCACTTCATCCCAAACGCCGGCACTTATAAGGGCCTCCTTCGCGGCGATACCGTAAGGGGCATGGGCCGGATTGGCAATGGAGATCCTCTCTACGGCCGGAGTGGCTAGCCCCTTCAGCCCCTTCACAACAAGTCCCGAATCTCTGTTGACGGCCAGGACTATCCTGCCGCGGGCATAGACCCTTTTCGTGCCCGGCAGGAGGAGACCCTTCTCATCAAGCTCATCTATGTAAGCATCGTCGGCGGCGAAAAATATGTCGAAAGGCGCCCCGTTCTCTATCTGCCGCGCAAGCTTGCCCGTAGAACCGAAGGAGAGGATAACTACGACATCAGTCTCCTCCTCGAAGTCCCCGGCAACCTCCCTAAGCGCAAAGGAGAGGGTACTGGCAGCGGCTACAATAAGTCTCCCTTCTCCCGCGAAGGTGGCGGGGGGAACCGTCGCAAGCAAGAATATACAGAACCATAAGAGTGCAAGGCACCTGACCGGTCTGCCTCCGGGCACAACACCCTCCTTCAAAAAAAACAACCAACCCTGGACAGGTTGGCAGCGTCATGTGCTCTCCTTTCCAAAGCAACGGGAGGCAAGGCCGTTTCCAGCCCTACCCTGTCGGTCAGTCCCCCTAGCCGTATACCTTAGGGGAGATGACTTCGGAGAATAATATGTATATTTTTAACATAAGAGCCGTCATTTCGCAAGGGGGAAAAGGTCGTCACCGTACGGACCATGCCCAGACCACCCACTACGGCACGTAGCGGTATAGCGGTATATGTTTGACAATAGTCCGTAATATATGGTTATACTTGAGAACACACGGTGGACTGATATTATACCGGAGAGCCCTCATGCTTGGAGATTCCCTGAAAAAACTGCATGGAGCTTCCAATATATGGAAGAGGCACCCGTATGGATGACAGTAAAAAGAGCATCTCCGAAAGGATGAAAGGTTCCCAATGGGGCATTACCATCATATTCCTGCTCTTCTTTGCGTCGTTGATGTTCTGGGGACAGCTGTTCAACGATAAGGCACCACCGCGGCAGAGAATCAGCTACACCCAATTCTTCGAACAACTGGAGAGTGATAATATAAAGGCCGTCACAATCAAAGGTCTGCAGGTCGACGGTGTATTCGTTAGAGAGGTGGATCTAAAACTTCCTAACCGGCCTGAGGCCGTAAAGGTGGAACACTTTCAGACATTTCTCCCATCTTTCCAGGGAGAGACCCTCCTCACACGACTCCAGGAGCGCAACATAACGATCAATATCGTTCCGGAGGATGAGGGCACCCTCTTCTGGCAGATCGTCATCGGGCTGCTGCCGTGGATCATCATCATCGGTTTCTGGGTGCTGATAATGAAGCGCAGTCAGCAGATACAAGGGGGACCCGGCGGGCTCTTTTCATTCGGCGCCAGTAAGGCCAAGTTGTATGACGCCACGAAACCACGCGTGACATTCGAGGACGTGGCAGGCATGGAAAATGTGAAGAGAGAGCTTAAAGAGACGATAGACTTCCTGAAAGATCCGGCACGATTCAAGAAGCACGGTGCCAAGGTCCCCAAGGGCGTCTTGCTGATAGGTCCTCCCGGAACCGGAAAGACCTTGCTTGCCCGCGCCACGGCCGGTGAGGCGGGCGTCCCATTCTACAGCATCAGCGGTTCCGAGTTTATCGAGATGTTCGTCGGAGTCGGGGCCTCCCGTGTCAGGGACATGTTCCGCAAGGCCAAGAGCTCCCAACCCAGCATAATATTCATAGACGAGATAGATGCGGTGGGGCGCACTAGAGGCACTGGTCTCGGCGGCGGCCACGACGAAAGGGAACAGACGCTGAACCAGTTGCTGAGCGAGATGGATGGCTTTGAATCTCATGAGGAGGTTATAGTAATGTCGGCTACCAACAGGCCGGACGTGCTGGACCCTGCGCTCTTAAGACCTGGACGGTTTGATAAGCACATCGTTATCGAAAGGCCTGGCTGGAAGGAGCGCAGGGCGATACTGGAGGTGCAT
>WGFD01000239.1 GCA_015492395.1 Deltaproteobacteria bacterium
TCGCAGGTGAGGTTGGCCAGGTTTGCAGATAACGGAGTCGCCGTATATGGTGTCATGGACGGCGACTCGGTAGTGGAGATAGACGGCGATATCTTCGGGAAGATCGCAACAACCGGGAGGCGCCATGAGCTTGGCAAAGTAAGACTCTGTGCGCCGTGTCTTCCTTCAAAGATCATAGCCGTAGGACTCAACTATAAGGCTCATGCCAGAGAGTTTGACAAGGCCATCCCCGAAGAACCGATGTTGTTCATGAAACCACCTACCGCGGTTATAGGAACGGGAGGGGATATAATCTATCCCAGCCATATGTCAAGAAGAGTCGACTACGAGGGTGAATTGGCAGTTGTGATCGGCAAGACCGCCTGGAGGATAAGAGAGGAGGATGCCAGGGATGTTATACTTGGCTATACATGCTTTAATGATGTGACTGCGAGGGACCTGCAGAAGAGAGATATACAGTATACGAGAGCCAAGGGATTCGACACCTTCGCGCCGATGGGACCATGGATCGAGACGGACCTGGACCCACTGGATGTGCGTATAAGGGCCTATCTGAACGGGGAGAAGAAGCAGGACGCCTCCACCAGTGACATGATTTTCGGGGTCTACTGGCTGGTCAGCTTTATTTCAAATGTAATGACCCTCTTGCCTGGGGATGTAATTGCCACCGGTACTCCTTCAGGTGTCGGGCCGGTGCGGATCGGCGATAAGATCGAGATCAGGATAGACGGGATCGGGGGGCTTGTCAATATAGTTGTTTAGGGAAGGCTTGATTTATTCAGCGGTTTCCTGAGAAGATTATAATAATGCCAAGTTGATAGAGGAGGAGGTAATCGAAGTGAGGGAGTCATATATCCAGTCCATGTTTTCCGAGAGGATCGGCGGTAAAGGGTTCGGGAAAGATACCAAGGTATATAAGTTCGAGAAGATAAAGAGGGCGAAAGCGGCTGCACGGAAGGTATACCCAAACATGGAATTGCTGGATTTCGGCGTAGGTGAACCGGATGATATGGCGCATAAGGCCATCGTGGAGACTCTCAGGGTGGAATGTGCCAAACCGGAGAACAGGGGTTATGCCGACAATGGTATAGAAGAGCTGAAACAGGCGGCGGCCGGATATATGGAGAGTGTATATGGTGTGAAGGGTATCGACCCTGCTAAAGAGGTTGTGCATTCGATAGGTTCAAAGCCTGCTCTGGCGATGTTGCCGGCGGCTTTTATAGACAAGGGTGATACTACACTCATGACCGTACCCGGCTATCCGATCATGGCCACCCATACCAAGTGGAATGGAGGAGATGTCCTGAACCTTCCCCTGCGGGCGGAGAATGGGTTCCTTCCAGACCTGTCCGCGATTCCAAAGAGCGCTTTAAAGAGGGCCAAACTCCTGTACCTGAACTATCCTAACAACCCGACAGGTGCGGTTGCCACCGTGGATTTCTTCAAAGGGGTTGTTGACTTCGCCCATAGACATAACATAGTAGTTGTCCATGATGCGGCATACTCTGCCATCTGCTTCGAACACAAACCCCTGAGCTTCCTGAGTATAGACGGAGCGAAGGATGTGGGAATCGAGATACACTCCTTTTCAAAGGCTTATAATATGACAGGGTGGAGGCTTGCCTTTGTAGCGGGTAACGAAAGAGTGGTCAGCGCATTCGCCCATGTGAAGGACAACTATGACTCCGGACAGTTCATCGCCATACAGAAGGCCGGTATCTATGCATTGAGTAATCCCGATATCACCGAGAAGATAGCCGTGAAGTACAAGAGGAGACTGGAAATAATGGTCGACGCCCTTGCATCTGCCGGCTTTGATGCCGAAATGCCCAAGGGCTCGTTCTATCTCTATGTCAATGCGCCGGAGGGTGCGAACAAGGATATACGTTTCAAGACGGCCGAGGAGGCGGCTGAATATCTTATCATGGAGAAGCTCATCTCCACGGTGCCGTGGGACGATGTCGGCCGTTATCTGAGATTTTCTGCTACATTCGCCGCAAAGAATGAGGAAGATGAGAGGAGGGTCATAGGTGAGATGAAGAGGCGGCTGTCTGAGATGAAGCTGGTGTTTTGATGATCCATGAAGACCGGTCCGGGGCTTCGGGTGGATTGCCGGATCATCGTAAGTACGAGGATACGGTGCGGGATGGCTATTGTCTTTATCGGTATAGGATCCAATCTTGGAGACAGGATAAGGAACTGTAAAAAGGCGCTTATGCTCCTTGAAGAGGGCGGTGTGATTATCAGACGGTCCTCACTTTACGAGACGGAACCCTGGGGCAGGAGGGAGCAGGGCCTCTTTATTAATTGTGTTGCACAGATGGAAACCGGATTGGGTCCATGGGAACTGCTTGAATTCTTGCAGGGAATCGAGTCGAAGATGGGAAGGGATGATTCCGGCATGTGGGGCCCGAGGATCATAGACCTTGATATACTGCTTTACGACGACAGGATTATTCCAGATGAGTCTCTTACGATCCCTCACCCGCATCTGCACAGACGTGAATTTGCATTGGCCCCTCTTTCCGAGATAGCACCCGACATCATCCATCCGGCTCTCAAAAGGAGTATCGCCGATATCCTCTCCGGCCTTGCCGGCGCCGGCAGCATGAATATGCTGCGAAAGGTGGAGGTTAGGTGATTTGCCGGTACCGTTGCCGCACCTGCCGCTGGATAGATGGTTTCAAAATGCACAAGGGACGTATATAATCGGACATTCCCTATACTTGGTGCTTTCATCTCCGGCGCCGGGCGGGGAAGCGGGGGGGCAATTCGCGTTGTATACAGAAATTCCTTTACATTCCGATAAATACTATAAGTGTATACGATTATATGTGACTATAGTGAAAGGAGGCAAGTCGTGAAGGGGCTTCGTGTGCTTCTCCCATTGATAGTCTTGGTGGTGATGAATCTGGCTCATGGAGGATATGTATGGGCGGCAGCTAGTGAAGGAGTTGCAAAGGAGGCCCAGGAGCTGTTTGAGAGTGGCCGAAAGCACAGCATGGATGGGAGATATGGGGATGCGATCAGGGACTTTAGTAAGGCTATAGAGTTGGATCCTGACTATGCCATGGCCTATATAAACAGGGGGGTGGCCTATCATTGTGACGGCAGGTACAATATGGCCATTACAGACTATAAGAAGGCCATAGATATAGGGAAGGACTATGTCGACTTCTATCTCAGGAAGGGAAATGTCTTTTTTGATGTGGGGCGCTATGACCAGGCCATAGAGGACTATACAAAGGCGGCAAGGCTGATGCCGGGGTATGCAGCGGTATACAATAATAGAGGCAAGGCATACGAGAGTAAAGGTGATTATGGGAAGGCCATAGAAGACTATGCGAAGGCCATAGATCTGGATCCCGGCAACCCCATCGCATATATCAACCGGGGTGACACTTACAAGAAGAAGGGTAATTATGAGAAGGCGGTTGAAGACTATATGAAGGCCATGGAGATCAATCCTCAGTATGGCTGGTTGAAGGACGAGATGGAGAGGATGACTGTGGAGGAGAGGAAGAGTCGGCGCCGTTTGAGGTACGAGGCGTACATCGAGCTATACGACTCTACCAGAATGGCAGGTTCAAAGTGTGCCTACAGTCTCCGTGAGGAAGGGGGGACGGGCAGTGTATCGATAGTGGACGGACTTTATATTTCATACGGGTCAGACCATGGGATAACTGGGGTAAAGCTGCCACCTGAAGTATCGCTGGCACTGTCTCAAACTGCAAGCAGGAATGGATATAGTCCAAGTACGGATATTGAGACCGCATTCTTTCAATGGTTTTCAGAGAACATCCTGGGGGCCAGAGAGGCGGAAGAGGCTGTGTGGGGGTTATGCTATTTAAACAACATGGCCAAAATGGGTGGGCTAAATAATATCCAGGTATTTATAGACGGCTATCTAATGAGTGTTACAAGATAGATCTCCCTGCGTTAAGCTGCTGGAGTGCGCTCACTGTCATCTTCAAAGGTGGTTATGCCGGGATAAGATGCCGCTATTTCAGTTGAAGCGATACTTGTTTCCTTTGAACATACATCGCGAGTGCCTGCCTGCGTGCCCCGCACAGACAGGTATTCCTTGCGCCTTGCCGTAATGAGCTTCAAAGTTCTTCCGGGTCTGCATGCTGGTTTCTTTCATCGTTCAACTCCCTTCCTATCGATATCTGTAACGCCAAGTGACTACATTAGCTCGCCAAGGAGTGTACTGTGCGGTATAGTAAGTATATGTGGTATAATTTAATCGTTCTGTAGAGAGTTGAAGCGGCATGATTATGGATAGAAGAGATATAGAAAAGCTTACCAGTATAGTTGGCAGGGGTAACATCCTGACCGATAAAGAGGAGAGGATATGTTATGCCTATGATGCCACCAACCAGTTGCACTTGCCCGGAGCTGTTTTATTCCCGGCGAGTGCAACTGAGATTTCCAGGATTATGACCCTTGCCAATCGGCAGGGCTTTCCTGTCACACCCAGGGGGGCCGGTTCAGGTTTTACAGGTGGAAGCCTGCCTGTTGAGGGGGGTGTTGTAGTCTCACTGGAGAGGATGAACCGTATATTGGAGATAGACGAAGAGAATCTATTGGCTGTTGTGGAGCCGGGTGTGGTTAACGGGGATCTGCAGATGGCTGTGGAGAGACTGGGGCTCTTCTATCCACCGGACCCTTCAAGCATGAAGTTCTGCACTATAGGCGGGAATATAGCCGAGTGCGCAGGGGGCCCGAGAGCGGTCAAGTACGGTGTGACAAGGGACTATGTACTGGGCCTTGAGGTGGTACTGCCGGACGGTGGGATCGTAGATACCGGTGTTGCAACCATTAAGGGTGTTGTCGGCTATGACCTGACTAGACTCTTTGTAGGTTCCGAGGGGACGCTGGGTATAGTTACAAGGGCTACCCTGAAGCTCCTGCCGTTACCGGAGGCGTTCAATACCATGATGGTCACCTTTAAAGATGTGGTGGATGGAGCTAAGGCGGTGTCTGCCATTATCAGGTCCGGGGTTGTGCCTACGGCTGTGGAGATTATAGACGGTGTGTCGATAGGGTGTGTGAAGGATGGTGCGGCTACCGGTATACCGGATGGGGTGGATGCCATCCTTTTGATAGAGCTGGATGGTGATCGGGGATCTATAGATAGGGATGCCGCTTCGGTTAAGGATCTGTGCCTGGAGAATAATGGGCTGGATATTAAGATAGCATCGTCAAAGAAGGAGGTGAAGGCGTTGTGGAGGCTCAGAAGGGCTCTATCGCCGTCACTTGCCAGAATCAAACCGAACAAGCTCAACGAAGATGTCGTTGTCCCCCGCAGCAAAATCCCTGACCTATTGAGTGGTGTGAGGGATGTATCCGAGGACAAGGGTTTGATGATCCCATGCTTTGGCCATGCAGGTGACGGGAATATACATGTAAATGTGATGTACGATGCGCGTGATAAAGGGGAGACGGAGCGAGCGTGGGAGGCTGTCAAGGCGGTCTTCGAGTTAGTCGTCAGGCTTGGGGGTACGATCTCAGGCGAACATGGCGTTGGCACGGCAAAGGCACCATATATCTCTATGGAGTTGAAGCCGCCGGTCATTAATGTCATGAAGGATATAAAGGATCTATTTGATCCTAAAGGGATACTGAACCCGGGAAAGATCTTCCAGTGTCATAGGGGAGGCTCCGATGAAGGTCCTTAAGGAGCTTGTCCAAGAGCTGGACAGATGTGTCCGCTGCGGCACTTGCCGCGGCGTATGCCCCACCTTCGGCGTGATCCTTAGGGAGGCAGCCAGCGCCAGGGGGAAGGTGTCCCTTGCAAAGAGTTATGTTGACGGGGATATCGCCCTTTCCAGGACATTCATTAGGCATATCTCCGAGTGTGTCCTCTGTGGCGCATGCGAGGAGGTATGCGCTAATGACGTTCCGGTTCCGGATATCATCATTGCCGCGAGGGGTGAGAAGGTTAGGAGTGAAGGACTCCCGTTTACGGCCTCCGCCGTCATGAAGGGGCTCAATAGGCCCCACACCTTCATGTCACTTGCCCTGAGGGTGGCATCAAAGTTTCAGCCGGCATTATTCAAGAAGGTCCCGAAGGAAAGCGGCATGAGAAGACGTTTCCCGGTGCCGCTTGTGGATAAGGATAGGCTTGTTCCGCCGCTCGCCGGGAAGTTCATGCTGGATACCTTGAAAAAGAGCGGTAAGGTGGAGAGAGGGGTGTTCGTAAGCAGGTCAAGAGATTCTAAGGTCAGGGTCGGTTTCTTTGCCGGCTGTCTTACCAACTATATCTCGCCGAACATCGGTATAGCCTCTATAGAGGTGCTGAACAGGGTGGGGGCGGACGTATTTGTTCCTTTAAAGCAGGTTTGCTGTGGTATGCCTGCGCTGGGCATGGGTGATGTGAAGGATGCAAAGTCATTGGCGCTGAGGAATCTGGATGCCTTCGAAGGACTGGATCTGGACTTCATCACCACATCATGTGCCACCTGCGGTGAGGCACTTAAGAGGCGGTTTAAAGACCTCCTCCTGGATGCCGGAGACCCCGCTACCGGGAGGAGGGTAGAGGAGTACTGCGGCAAGGTGCGGGATATAAATGCGCTGCTTGTGAACGAGTTGGGAATAGGAGATATCATCCCGGCCGCGGCTGGAGATGAAAGCAGGAAGGTCGCGACCTACCACGACCCATGCCACTTAAGGAGGAGTCAGGGAATAAAGGAGGAGCCCAGGGAGCTGCTCGAAATGGCCGGATTGAGGATCAAGGAGATGAACCACCCTTGCAGGTGTTGCGGGTTGGGTGGCAGCTTTAATCTTACGCATTACGGGTTTTCCATGGAAATAGGGAAGAAGAAGGCCGAAGATATCGACTCTACAGGCGCGGAGATAGCTGCAACGGCCTGTCCAGGCTGCATCCTCCAGATAAAGGATGGTCTCCACCATGTTGGGAGCACGGTGAAAGTCGTCCATGTAATCGAATTGTTGGCCGGGCGACTACGTGGTGGCGAGGGGATGAACTCCGGGTAGTCTACACCCTGGAGCTTGGCTGGAGGCTATGCAGACGGTTGTGACCTTGTATTCCCGTATTGCGTCTTGACCCGCTCAGTTATGACTACCTGTATGTGTGCGTTTTATAATGTTATAATACGGCCTTAGGCCCGGATAGAGAAGGTCTTGTGTAGGTTCGGATGGACCAATCCTGCAGGTTAATGCATGGATTGCACAAGAGGCCCTTTTACGGATAAAGACCGGTCAATCGGTTTGCGAGTGGAGGTGTCGATGGAAGGAGATATAGGGACGGTATTGTCACAGGATACCATTGAAAAGGTTATGGGGATAAAGCTTTTTGTTATGGATGTGGACGGGGTCTTGACGGATGGGAAGATAGTCTACGATGACTCGGGTAAACAGCTGAAATTCTTTGATGTAAAGGATGGTCACGGCATAAAGTTGCTCATGAGAGGGGGGGTGAAGACCGCCATTATTACTGCAAGAAAATCGCAGGCACTGCTTTACAGGACGAGGGATCTCGGTATAAATACAGTATACCAGGGTGCCAAGAGCAAGATGGAGCCCTTCGCTGAGATTGTCAAGAATGCAGGGCTCGAGTTCCGGGAAGTTGCATATATAGGAGACGATGTCATTGATCTGCCGTTGCTCAGAAGGGCAGGCTTTTCGGTGGCCGTCGCGGATGCCGTCGACGAAGTAAAGGAA
>WGFD01000240.1 GCA_015492395.1 Deltaproteobacteria bacterium
AAGGAAAGCCCCTTCGGGCTCCGCCCTCCAGGGCTTTCCTTTACACAACAAAAACCGGACATTTCATTTGTCATAAAACCGGACATTTCTATTTGTTGACAACAGTGAAAATGTAGCCGTTGTTAAAGATTGCGACGCCAATAACGTATCTAGGCCTGTTCTGACACGCGCGCCCCTTTTTCCCTTTAATCATGGTGACGGATCCTCATTCAACTCCCTGACAAGTGATGCGGTGACCTCTTTCAGGGATGCGGTCTCCTTGAAGACAGCCCTTTGCCGGCAATAGCTTGGCCCGTGTTCCACGATCTCTTCTATTATATATCTTAAGCACCTCTCCTTCCCTGAATCAGGGGCTGCATTGCCAAGCACACGGATGATCTCCTCTGTCAGGTCCCTTAATGTTCGTGTCTTTCCGCTGCTATCCAATATATACTCGGCCTCAAGACCGAAACGGGATGCCATGAAATGGTTCTCCCTTTCTATCCAACAGGGATGTTGCTTTGATATGGGTCCTTCTTCACCTGCCTCGCGCACCTCTTTCAGATATCTGAGCAGGGTATGGACAAATGCCGCCAGTGCGGTTGCATGCTTCACCGTTGGTTGACCGTCCATTACACGGACCTCCAAGGTACCCATATCCGGTCTGGGTCTGATGTCCCAGTGGATATCCTCTATTGATCTGTAGGCCCCGGCACGGCTGGCTCCATCAAAAAAGTCCGAAAAGTCCTTCCAGCTTTTGAAGACGGGCGGCAGTCCGTAGCTCCTAGTTGCGGCCAGTACCCGCTGCCGGTATGAGGCGTATCCGCTTTCGTATCCCCGCCAGAATGGGGAGCTGGCGGATAGTGCCAGGAGTATGGGCAGGTATGGTCTCAGATCCTTCATGGATTCAATGGCTTCTTCACCGGACGGCATTCCCAGATGGACATGAAGGGAGTAGGTCATTAGTGTATGTCCGAGGTAGCCACCATTCCTCTCCATTGCAAGAAACCTGGGCATCGGTGTTATCTTTGCAAGGCGGTTGCAGAAGGGATGTGTTCCTGTTCCGGCGATGGCCATTCCTAACACTCCGCACCTCTCTTTCAATACGGATACGACGGAGGCCACCTCTTTCTCCAGTTCACCTGTGTCGTTACAGATGATGGAGTTTATCTCCACCGACGCCTGTGTGAACTCCGGCTTGATGAGCGGCATATCTCTGCATGTGTCGAGTAGGGGTAGTATACCGTCGGTAAGGTCCAATGTGATTGCATCCAGAAGTTGAAACTCCATCTCCATGCCGATCGAAAGGCCTGCGGAGGGCTTAAATGCCAACGGTTCCATGATTCCTCCGTGAAAGCTCCTCTATGGCCCCCCTTGCCACCATGTCGAAGTACGCGGCACCGTATCTCATAACCTCTTCGTCGAAGGTAAATGAAGGGTTGTGCAACGGGACGTCTTTCCAGCCCTTTCTATTGGCGCCGAATCTTACATAGCAACCTGGCACCTTTTTGAGATAGTAGGCGAAGTCCTCCGACCCCATGCTAGGGTGGGCCATTTCGATGATGCCATCTTCACCGAAGACCTTGAGCGCGGCTGCTGAGGCTATATCCGTTTCCCTTGAAGAGTTGATAACAGGAGGGTAGCCTTCCCGTATTTTGACTCTGATATTGGCATTGTGGATCTGGGCCGTGGCACTTGCCATCCTCTTCAGCCCATCTATAATATGTCTCCTCACATCCGGAAGTGTTGTCCTGATAGATCCCCTGAGCTCTGCCTCTTCCGCTATGATGTTGCTGGCACTTCCTGCCTCCACCCGTCCTATGGTGACTACAGAAGGGTGGGCGGGATTGATCTCCCGTGAGACGAGCGTCTGGATTGCCATTATCAGCAGACCGGTTACTACAACTGCGTCGACCGCTTCATGTGGTCTTGCCCCATGTCCGCCCTTACCCTTCACCGTTATGGTGAAACCGTCCGATTGGGCGGTGATAATGCCTTTCGATATCATAATCTTGCCCACCTTGTACTGGCGTGTTATGTGTCCGGCGAAGATGGCGTCGACTCCCTCAAGGGCCTGTAACTCTATCATCTTCAGCGCGCCGCCCCCTTTTTCTTCCGCAGGCTGAAATAAGAGTACTGCATTCCCTCTTGGAGGGTCTTTCTTCAGCAATGCCGCCGCGCCGAGGAGCATCGCCATATGGCCATCATGTCCGCATGCATGCATCCTCCCCTCATGCCTGGATGTAAAGGTGAGGCCGGTATTCTCATCACCCGGCAGTGCATCCATCTCTGCCCGGAGTGCGATGGTGGGGCCGTTATTATTGCCTATTCTGGCCACAATTCCTCCGCCTGCGCCGCCATACCTATAGTCTATGGACAGTCTCCGAAGTTCATCCGTTATTATTGATGCGGTCTTCTCTTCTTCAAAGGCGAGTTCAGGATACATATGTAAAGTCCTTCGCAACTCGACCATCTTTGAAAAGATCCTGTCCGGAAGCAGCTTTTTCATAATAATAAGTATAGCACAGTTATTGCGCGATGGCACAGAGGAGGAGACGTTATTTTTTTGTTGCCTTTACCGCCACTTTAGGGCTAGATTTTTACATATGGGCACCGCTTTTATCTATTCCGACCAGTTTTGGAAGTACGACTATGGATCTGGGCATCCAATGCGTCCTATCAGGCTCAAACTTACCTGGGAGCTTATAAGGAGTTGTGGGCTTCTCGACATCCATGGTTCAAGGCTGATAGAGGCAAGGAAGGCCACGGTCGAAGAGGTACTCTACTACCATAATGAGGACTATATCAGGGTCCTCAGCCAGTCGAACACCGGTACCGTCCCCGAGGACGGGGAGAGGTACGGACTCGGGTATGGCGATAACCCGGTCTTTGAAGGAGTCTATGATTGGTCACTCTACTCTACAGGGGCTTCCGTCCAGGGTGCCGAACTTGTGTCGAAGGGGGAGGCGGATATCGCTTTCAATATTTGCGGTGGTCTGCACCATGCACGGGCCGGCCGGGCGTCGGGTTTCTGCTACATAAACGACCCGGTGGTGGCCATATGCCATCTTGTCAGAGCCGGTAAGAGGGTCCTCTACGTGGATATAGATGCCCACCATGGTGATGGTGTGCAGGCTGCCTTCTATGATACCGACAGGGTGCTAACCGTCTCGATCCATGAGAGTGGTCTTTACCTCTTTCCAGGCACGGGCCTTCCGGAGGAGGCCGGTGAAGGTGTTGGTGAGGGGTACTCCATAAACATTCCGCTACCTCCTGGCGCGGGTGACGAACTCTTTTGCCGGGCCTTTGGAATGGTCGTGCCCGGTTGCGTGGAGAGGTTCAAGCCCGATATACTGGTCACCCAACTGGGGGTGGATACCTTCCGCACCGATCCGATCACGCATCTCAACCTTACAACCAATGGATTAGAGAAGATGGTCAGGTGTCTCGGCTCTTTCTCGCTGCCATGGCTGGCGCTTGGCGGAGGTGGTTACAATCTGAGTAATGTGGCGAGGGGATGGGCCATAGCCTGGGCGATCATGAACGGAGTGGATGTGCCCGATAACGTGCCGGATCAATACATGGAAACGGCCGAACGTTACGGTATACATGACCATCTTATGAAAGATATTCCCTTTAAAGCAGCGGGACGGGAAAAGGCCGCCATGTTGAGAGATCTGGATACAGTCATAGAAAGGTTGAGCAGGTACTGTCCGGCCTTTGTTAAGCGGGCATAGAATATACACATGACTATAGAGATAGAGTCCCTTATCAGTGAAGATACATTAGAATCTATGAGGAACGATATAGAAGAAGCCTCGTTCAACGAGGTCTTCTTCGTCGGGAAGGTGGAGTCGGGTATATGTGTCTCCGCCATACCACTTGCCAGGGGTAACAGGGCAGCCGTCCCCTCTATCAACCAAATGACCTGTTATGGTGATATAGTTCTGCACAACCACCCGTCGGGCGATCTTACGCCCTCCGGCGCCGATCTTACGATCGCGGCGGATCTGGCGGCCAAGGGTGTCGGATTCTTCATAATAAACAATGAGGCGGATAATATATATGTGGTGACAGGGCCGTTTGCCGAAAGGGAATTCCTTCCGTTGGAAGATCGAGAGATGGCGGCTATTCTGGGAACAGGTGGCCGGATCTCTATCCACCTCCCTGACTATGAGTTCCGGCAGGAGCAGGTGGAGATGGCGAAAGAGGCCGCTTTGGCCTTTAACAATAACAGGATAGCCCTTATAGAGGCGGGGACAGGCGTAGGCAAGAGCCTGGCCTACCTGGTTCCCTCCGTTCTCTGGGCCACCAGGAACAGGGATCGGGTGGTTGTGTCGACAAATAACATAAACCTACAGGAACAGCTTATAGGGAAGGATATACCCTTCCTTGAAGACGCGCTGGGCTTCGGGTTTAAGTATGTGCTGGTGAAGGGAAGGAGGAATTATGTCTGTTTGAGAAAGGCAAAAGAGATAGCCGGCGAGCCGGAGCTTTTCGACGTGCATGGCGAGATAGCGGCCATACTTAAGTGGACTAAAAAGACCTCCGACGGTAGCCTTTCGGACCTGGGATTTACCCCCAAGGCAGAGACGTGGGAACAAATCGCCTCCGAGGCGGATACCTGCCTGAGACTGAGGTGTGCATGCCATACGGAGTGCTTCTTAAACAGGGCAAGGAGGGATGCCGCCTCGGCCGACCTCCTGATCGTGAACCACCACCTCCTCTTTGCAGACCTTGCCGTAAAGTCGGTCAAAGGTAGTTTTGATGAGGTGGCGGTACTTCCTCCGTACAAGAGGTTGATTATCGATGAAGCCCACCACATCGAGAGGGTTGCGACTGAGCACTTCGGTGAGGTGGTGACGAATGGAGGATTCGTCAGACAGTTCGGGAGACTTGTCTCCGTGCGAGACCCAAGGAAGGGACTGCTTCCCTTTGTTGCCGGAAAGGTACGCAGGTTAAGGATTGCCCCGGGGGATTTGCCTGGCAGGATAGAGGGTGTCGTGGCTGAGCAGGTGAGGGAGTGCTCGACATCCGTCGTATCGACATTTCAGATGCTCTCATACTTTTTCGGTGGTTTGGGTGGGGGAGTGGAGCCCGTTTTAAAGATGAGGCTGGATGAGAGGATAAGGGGTATGGATGGGTGGCAGGAACTATCCTCGGAGGTCAGGGAGTGTATGGATAGGGTGGCCGGTCTGCTCAGGGAACTGAAAAGACTCTCGGCGGACATGTCGACCCTTGCCGAAGGTGATGAGACTGCGGAGAGGGATCTCCATCCCAAGATAGTAGAGATAAAAGCCATAACCGGTAGACTTTACTGTCTTTTATCGGCATTGGAGGGAATACTGTTTGGCGATGGCGGCGAGGCGGTAAGATGGGTCAGGCTGGAGAAGCCTTGTTCCGGTGGGAGGTGCCGTCTCTCACTTCACCTCTCACCGATAGATATAGGGAGCGCACTGGGGGATACGCTGTACCGCAATATAGATACAATAGTCATGACCTCGGCTACGTTGGCTGTGAGGAGGAATTTCAGTTGTATAGAGGAGCGGATCGGCCTTTCGGAGCTACCTCCGGAGAGAAGGTCACGGAAGCTCCTCGACTCCCCTTTTAACTATATGACTCAGGTAACACTGGCGGTGGCGACAGATCTGCCTGAGCCGACGGACTCCGCCTTTTGCAGTGTAGTATCCGGCTTACTTCCCCGGCTGATCGGGGCATCCGGCGGTGGGACTCTCCTTCTATTTACCTCATATCAATTGATGGACATGGTATATGGGGCCGTTCAGGGTAAAGCAAAGGCTATGGGATGCAGCCTCCTCAAACAGGGTACCGCACCGCGGCACCTTCTCCTGGAGCGGTTCAGGAGGGATGCAACGTCGGTACTCTTCGGGACGGACTCTTTCTGGGATGGAGTGGACGTGCCTGGGGAGGCGCTGCGCCACGTTGTGATCACCCGCCTGCCGTTCGATGTGCCGGACGATCCTGTTGTCCAGTCAAGGCAGGAGGAGATAGAGAAGAAGGGCGGCAACCCATTCATGGATTATCTGCTTCCCAATGCGGTTATAAAGTTCAGACAGGGCTTCGGAAGGCTGATAAGGAGGAAGAGCGATAGTGGGCTTGTCACTGTGCTTGACAGGAGGATAGTCACTAGACGCTACGGCAGGGTCTTTATGGATTCCCTGCCGGTGTGTCCTGTGATAAGAGAACCTTTCCAGAACCTTACCCCGAAGGTGAAAGCGCTGGTGGGGGAGTCTATGGTTTGTGATAATGT
>WGFD01000241.1 GCA_015492395.1 Deltaproteobacteria bacterium
GGTGGTCGAAACCCTTTATACCAAAGGAGGCTTCCTTATGGAAGACCTGCAAAAAGTTCCCCCATTTTCCCCAAAAAAACGCCCCTGACACTTCGCAAAAACATATTCTATAATACTCTCAAAAGGTTACACTCAAACAGATATGGTTTTTAGGGGAAGTCCTGCTTAAAGACTTGACACCGTCATAATCTTACATATACTATTACTATGGAAGATCTTACTTATCCAGGGATTCCATAAGTAAGATCAAAGAGTGACACCATGTGACTTTATAGCTATAGGAGGTTGATTAGTATTATGAACGCGTTAAAGACAACCATGCTTTTAGCCGTTTTGGCGGCTGTACTCATATTTGCAGGAGGCGCCATAGGTGGCAGGAGCGGGGCGACTGTAGCACTTATTTTCGCAGGTATCATGAACTTTGGGGCCTACTGGTTCAGTGACAAGATAGTGCTCAAGATGTACAGGGCTATAGAAGTATCGGAGGCTGATGTGCCGCAGTTGTATGGAATAGTGAAGGAGTTGGCGCTGAAGGCCGGTCTTCCGATGCCAAGGGTTTGTATAATGAATAATCCGGCGCCAAATGCCTTTGCGACAGGCCGGAATCCGAGCCATGCGGCTGTTGCCGTGACTACAGGGATAATGGAACTCCTCACCAAAGAGGAGCTTGCAGGTGTAATCGGTCATGAATTGGCCCATGTGCGGAACAGGGATACCCTGGTCTCCACGATAGCTGCAACCATAGCTGGTGCAATAAGCTACCTGGCCCATATGGCACAGTGGGCATTGATCTTTGGTGGCGGCCGGAGGGACGACAGGGGAGGAGGCCATCCGCTTGTGCTTATACTAATGATGATAGTGGCGCCCGTGGCGGCGATGATTATCCATATGGCCATATCAAGGACGAGGGAGTACGGGGCCGATAGGGATGGTGCGACTATTGTCGGCAATCCACGCCACCTTGCAGATGCACTGAGAAAGCTGGAGTACGCCAATAGGCGTGTGCCTATGGTCAATGCTGGCGAGACCACCGCGCACCTCTTCATCGTCAATCCCCTCAGGGGGACCGGGATGTTGAAGCTCTTCAGCACCCATCCGCCTGTAGCAGAAAGGATAAAGAGACTGGAGGCAATGGCAGAGGGTATGGCATAGTCCTGAGAAAGTGGTGCAAGCGAGGTATTGTGTATAATAGAGAAGGTCTCTGACATTCCTCGGTATATCTGTTATTTCAGGTTGTTTTGTCTCGCAAATGTTTGTTGGGTGGGGTGCCTGGCCATGAAGCTCTTGATAGCCATTACATCCTCTTCTAGGATGTCGAGAAACTTTATGCCGTAGGCCTTCATTCCCGGGTTGCGGCCTTTTGACTTCCTTACAATTTCACCCGTAACGGAGAGTGGTGACGTGTTACCCGGCAGGGAGAAGGCACACGAGATGGTATTTCCAGGGAACAGCATGTGCGCGCACTCTATCAGAATGCCGCTGGTACTGATGTTGGCGGTGTTTCCGATGAATGACTCCATGCCCATCCGTCCCTCGACCCCAAGCCTTACCAGGATACGGACATCCTTGCGCATGCTTACGTTCATGTATATCTGTATCTTCTGTAGTAGATCGATGGGGTTTATTGGTTTCAGTATATAGTCGTTCGCTCCCGCATTCATTGATCTTTCGATGTCGTCTTTGACGGTGCTTGTTGTGACCATTATTATGGATGTCTGCTTCAGGTTGTCGTCGGACCTTATCCTTCTGCAGACCTCATCGCCTGTGATACCCGGCATATAGAGGTCCAGGAGTATGAGGTCTACCTTCTCGGTGCTGTGTATCTCCAAGGCTTCTTCACCGGATGTGGCTGTAAATATTTCGATGCCCGGTCTGTTGAGGAGGGATCTCTCTATTTCCAGAAAGAGCTTGACATCATCTACGAGGAGCACCTTCTTCATATTTAAAATTTATCACAGTTTTACAACAACGGTCAATGACAATTTTTACATTTTTGGTGAAATACTGCTTAATAAGTACTTGACTTGACAATTCATCCGTCGGCGACTAAATTAGAGAAAAGGGGGCAAAAATGCGTTTTGACAGATTTACCATAAAGTCTCAGGAGGCCTTGAATGAGGCCCAGTCTATTGCTGAAGTGCACCAGAACCAGGAGGTTACGGTAGAACACCTTTTATCGGCCCTTTTGCAGCAGGAGGAGGGTATAGTAGTACCTATCCTCAACAAAATAGGTGCGAATCCGGGGCTGATAAAGGACCAACTTGAAGAGGTTATAAGAGGATTGCCAAAGGTAACCGGTGCCGGCAAGGATATGTATATCTCTTCAAGGTTGAAGGGGGTCCTTGACAATGCGTTCGGAGAGGCACAGAAATTAGGGGACGAATTCCTCTCGACAGAGCATATGCTGGTCTCAATGGCGAGCGAAAAGGGAGGAGAGGCCGCCAGGATACTTTCTTCCCATGGTGCGGACCGGGAGACTATTCTGAAGGCGATGGCTTCTATCAGGGGCTCGCATAGGGTCACGGACCAGATACCCGAGGAGAAGTACCAGGCGCTGATGAAGTATACCAGAGACCTAATAGGTCTGGCCAGGCGGGGAAAGCTCGATCCGGTGATAGGCCGGGATGAGGAGATACGGAGGGTGATCCAAGTGCTGTCAAGGAGAACCAAGAACAACCCTGTCCTCATAGGTGAAGCAGGCGTAGGCAAGACAGCTATAGCGGAGGGGCTTGCCCAGAGAATCGTTGCCGGAGATGTTCCCGATACATTGAAGAACAAGAGGCTTTTGGCGTTGGACATTGGTTCGCTGATAGCGGGCACAAAGTACAGGGGGGAGTTCGAAGACAGGCTGAAAGCCCTTTTAAAGGAGATAGACGAGACTGAGGGGGATGTCATTCTCTTTATCGACGAGATCCACACACTTGTAGGTGCCGGTGCCGCTGAGGGCGCTATGGACGCATCTAACATGCTGAAGCCGGCCCTTGCGAGGGGGGAGTTAAGGTGTATCGGTGCGACGACTATAAATGAGTACAGGAAGTATATCGAAAAGGATGCCGCGCTGGAGAGGCGTTTTCAGCCTATATATGTGGGTGAACCATCCGTCGAGGATACAATAGCTATCCTTAGGGGATTGAAGGAGCGCTATGAAGTGCACCATGGAGTTAGGATCGCCGATTCGGCAATTATAGCGGCTGCCACACTCTCCAACAGATATATCACTGGCAGGTTTCTGCCGGACAAGGCCATCGACCTCGTCGATGAAGCGGCATCGAGCCTGAGAATCGAGATAGACAGTATGCCTACCGAGATTGACGAAGTGGAGAGGCGCATCATACAGCTTGAGATAGAGAAGCAGGCCCTGAAAAAGGAAACGGATAGCGGCTCCATCGAAAGACTGGATAAGATAGAGGAGGAGGTCGCGGCACTAAAGGAAAAGAGCGCCGCCCTGAAGCTGCAGTGGGAGAGGGAGAAGGAGATAATCGGTGGGATTAGGCGTGCAAAAGAGGAGATAGAGGAGACAAAGATCCAGATAGCCCAGGCGGAACGGAGCGGGGATCTGGATAAGGCCGCGGAGCTGAAATATGGTGTCATGGTACAGTTGCAAAACCGACTGGAAGAATGGCAGAGAAAACTTGCGGAGTTGCAGACGGGTACGAGTATGCTTAAAGAAGAGGTGGACGCCGAGGATATAGCCAAGGTGGTTTCGCGCTGGAGCGGTATTCCGGTTACGCGTATGATGGAGGGCGAGAGGGAAAAGCTGCTTAAGATGGAAGACAGGCTCAGCAAAAGGGTCGTCGGCCAGGAAGAGGCCATAAAGGCCGTATCTAACGCTGTAAGAAGAGCAAGGGCCGGTCTTCAAGAAGAGAACAGGCCTATAGGTTCCTTTATCTTCCTTGGCCCCACGGGGGTTGGGAAGACCGAAACCGCTAGGGCATTGGCGGAGTTCCTCTTCGATAATGAACAGGCGATGGTCAGGATAGATATGAGTGAGTTTATGGAAAAGCACTCCATTGCCAGGCTGATAGGAGCCCCTCCAGGTTATGTGGGTTTTGAAGAAGGAGGCTATTTAACGGAAGCCGTTCGCAGAAGGCCCTATTCGGTGCTGTTGTTCGATGAGATCGAAAAGGCGCACCCGGAAGTCTTTAATCTCCTCTTGCAAATACTCGACGACGGGAGATTGACTGATGGACATGGCCGCACGGTCGACTTCAGGAATACCGTGATTATCATGACCTCCAATGTGGGGAGTCAGTATATAGTAGAGCTGGGTGAGAAGGAGTATGATGAGATCAGGCACCGTGTGATGGATGTGTTGAGAGGGACGTTCAAGCCGGAGTTTCTGAACAGGATAGATGATATATTGATCTTCCACCCGCTTTCGAAGGAGCATATAAAGGCGATAGTACGGATTCAATTGGAGCGTCTGAAGAGGTTGTTGAAAGAGAAGAAGATCGGGATGGTGCTGTCCGATGTGGCACAGGAATATCTCGCAGAGGCCGGTTACGATCCTTCGTATGGCGCAAGGCCGCTCAAGA
>WGFD01000242.1 GCA_015492395.1 Deltaproteobacteria bacterium
ATCCAGTCCTCCTTGTTAAGCATCGGCTTGCCTCCTGATTGTTGGAAATCAAAAGGTAATATACCATGCTTGGCTTGGAGGACATCTTATTTGCCTGGTTTGGGCACTTTATCATGTCCTGCTGACAAAGTGATACAATAGTACTGTAACATTACGACTCTTATGTATATAGATGCTCACCGCATCTATTCTATCAAATTTTCGACGCAGAGCGTCGGAGAATTAAACCCTAACAGAGATTAATCGGTAGTCTGCGTTGCCTTTTCCTCTCTTATTCCCTTTGGCACAGCCTGTGACTGAATAGTCCCAGTTGCGAAATATTGAAAATTGTGGCTTAAAAGCCGGAGCATGGGGAGTCTGCCGGTGCACTTCATGGTAGATCCACTCTCTCAGGACCATCTCTGCCGTGCTCTTTAGATGGTACCTGGCAAACAACCAGGCATCAACCCTCCATAACATAACGGCCATCAAGCCCCATCGAACCGTCCTTATCCGCCATCCATCCACTACGCGTCATCGATACGCGCACGGAGTGTTAGAACAAGGCAGACCAGACGGAACATCCATGAGCAATCGGTCATGAGGGCCAGATGATACCCAACAACCACGAGTAAGTCAGTCATCCCATGCCTCATTATGATGAATGCTCCCAAAAGTATCACAACAACAACCCCTCTTGACAATTGTTACGATTTTTAATAGCATATTACCGTGCTCCCGCTAAAGTCTATAGACGAACAGCCGAATATATTTTTGTGTCTTTCTTAAGGATATACTCGTAATTTAATTCTTTGAAAGGGGACTTATGGCTACCGACAGACTTGGGGAACTCCTCTTAAGGGAAAAGCTGATAACACCGGAACAACTCACCAAGGCAATAGAGGAGCAACATAGCTCGGGGGGGAGAATAGGCCATAACCTGGCGAAACTCGGCTTTGTCAGTGAAAAGGATCTTACAGCCTTTTTAAGCAAACAATACGGCATGCCGGCAATCGACCTGTCAACCATCGAGATAGAACAGGAGGTCATTCATATAATCCCGGAGGATGTCGCGAGGAAGTACCAGCTTATACCAATTAAGAGGGTGGGCTCCACGCTGGTGATAGCCATGACGGATCCCTCCAATATCTTCGCCATCGACGACATAAAGTTCCTGACCGGATACAATGTGGAGTCTTCCGTGGCATCCGAGGCCCAAATCATTCAGGCGATCGACAAGTATTATCAGATAGATGAGATGGACTTGAGTGATGTCTTGACGGAGTTCGACGAAAGCGAGATGGAGATAGTTCAGGAAGAGGATGAGGTCGACATCTCAGACCTGAAAAAAGCAGTCGAAGATGCGCCTGTCGTCAAGCTTGTAAACCTCATTTTAACCGATGCGATAAAGAAGGGGGCGAGTGATATACATATAGAACCGTACGAAAAGGCCTTCAGGGTCAGGTACAGGACGGACGGCGTACTCCATGAAGAGATGAAACCACCTATAAAGCTAAAAAACGCCATTGTCTCAAGAATAAAGATCATGTCCAGCCTCGATATCGCCGAAAGGCGCCTGCCGCAGGACGGCAGGATCAAGCTGAAACTGGGAAAAGGCAAGGAAATGGACTACAGGGTGTCCGTGCTTCCAACACTCTTCGGAGAAAAGGTCGTCCTGAGGCTTCTCGACAAGAGCAATCTACAGTTGGATATGACCAAACTTGGATTTGAGCAGAATGCCCTCAATGACTTCATGGAGGCGATACACAAACCATGGGGTATGGTGCTGGTAACAGGCCCTACAGGGAGCGGAAAAACGACGACGCTCTATTCTGCGCTCTCCGATCTTAACAAGACATCTGAAAACATATCTACAGCCGAGGACCCTGTGGAGTTCAACTTCATGGGTATTAATCAGGTACAGATGCATGAGGACATAGGCCTCACATTCGCCGCTGCATTGAGATCTTTCTTGAGACAGGACCCGGATATCATAATGGTCGGTGAGATAAGGGACTATGAGACGGCTGAGATCGCCATAAAGGCGGCGCTAACCGGACACCTGGTGCTTTCAACTCTCCATACCAATGACGCCCCGTCCACGGTAAACAGACTGTTGAATATGGGCATCGAGCCCTTTCTTGTAGCCTCCGCCACGAATCTTATACTCGCCCAGAGGCTGGCCAGAAAGATATGCACAGAATGCAAGGAACCTCTGGATATATCACCAAAGGCGCTTACGGATATAGGCGTTTCAGAGGACAAAGCCGGGTCCATCCGGTGTTACAAAGGCAAGGGTTGCGCCGTATGCAACGGCACGGGATATAAAGGCCGGATAGCCCTGTACGAGGTTATGCCTATGAGCGACAACCTCAAAGAATTTGTCCTTAACGGGGCTACCACCGCAGAACTAAAGAGGGCCGCTATAAAGGAAGGCATGAAGACCCTCAGGATGAGTGGAATACAGAAGATCGAGGACGGTGTGACGACTATCGAAGAGATCATAAGGGTAACCATGGCAGATTAAGGCTGTCAAAGCGGAATCATGCAGTGGTGCATAAGATATAGGAGGTAGTGCATGGCGACAGAAGGTGGACATAAGATCACCGTCCAGGAACTATTAAAGACAATGATAGAGAAGAATGCCTCTGATCTGCACCTGACTGCGGGTTCGCCTCCAAGGATAAGGCTTGACGGCAAACTCACGCCAATGGATCTGCCACCGCTATCCTCGGTCAATACCAAGCAGATGACCTACAGCATCCTTACGGACTCTCAAAAACACAAATTCGAGGAAGAGAACGAACTGGACTTCTCATTCGGACTCAAGGGGTTGAGCCGGTTCAGGGGGAATATGTTTGTCCAGAGAGGGGCGGTAGCCGCGGCTTACAGGGCTATACCATTCAAGATAAAGTCCTTCCAGGAACTCGGACTGCCCCTTGCGTGCGAAGAGATCACAAAAAAGCCCAGAGGCCTTGTGCTCGTAACAGGCCCAACAGGCAGCGGGAAGTCGACCACTCTCGCATCATTCGTGGACAAGATTAACGCGGAGAGGGAGGAACATATCATAACCATAGAAGACCCGATAGAGTATATACACACATCAAAAAAAGCGCTGGTCAATCAAAGGGAGGTAGGGGCGGATACACATACATTCAAGAAGGCATTGAAGCACATACTGAGACAGGATCCGGACGTAGTATTGCTCGGGGAAATGAGAGACCTGGAGACTATCGAAACCGCCCTGACCATAGCCGAAACAGGACATCTCTGTTTCGCAACCCTGCATACAAACTCCTGCGTACAGTCCATCAACAGGATAGTCGATGTCTTCCCGGCAAGCAGTCAATCACAGGTCCGTGCTCAGCTCTCCTTCGTCCTGGAAGGCATCATATCTCAGCTTCTTCTGCCGAGGGCCGACGGCCGGGGCAGGATCCTTGCCCTGGAGATAATGATACCGAACGCCGCAATAAGAAATCTTATAAGGGAGGATAAGATACACCAGATCTACTCCCAGATGCAGGTTGGGCAGGCCAAGTTCGGCATGCAGACCATGAACCAGAGCCTTCTAACCTTATATACCAAGAGACATATAAATATCGAGGACGCGATGGGTAGAAGTCCGGACCCTGACGAGTTCAGACAGATGCTGGCAAACAAGGGCGCCTTTAATCCAGGATCTGGGAGGTAATCATGCCTACATTTTTCTATGAAGGCAGAACGATCAGAGGAGAGGTACGAAAGGGAGAGATAAAGGCGAAGGACCTTGCCACGGCTACGGCCTCTCTAAGAAGGCAGCAGATCGTCCCTTCCGCCATAACGGAAAAGAAGGGTGGACTCTCCATGGAGATCAAGATCCCTGGACTGGGCGGAAAGGTAACAACAAAAGAAGTCGTCATCTTCACACGCATGTTCGCCACAATGATAGACGCTGGACTGCCGCTGGTACAGTGTCTCGACATACTCGGGTCGCAGGAGGCGAACCCGGTCTTCAAGAAGGCCATACTGGATATAAAACAGACCGTTGAGGGAGGAACAACATTCGCCGACGCATTGAAGAAGCACCCCAAGATCTTCGATGACCTGTATGTGAACCTTGTAGCCGCCGGCGAGATAGGCGGCATCTTAGATACGATACTGAACAGGTTATCCACCTTTATGGAGAAGACCGAAAAGATAAAGAACGAGATTAAGAGCGCGATGACCTATCCGGTCGTCGTCATCTTTATAGCCATAGTTATAGTCAGCGGCCTCTTAGTATTCGTGGTGCCGATATTTGAAGACATGTTCTCAAGCTTTGGAAGGGCCCTCCCTATGCCAACCCAAGTGGTAGTAAATATGAGCAACGGCATAAAAAACTACTGGTACATAATCATCGGGACGGTTGTTGCGCTGGGTGTCGGCCTGACCAGGTATTACAAGACGGAGGGCGGCAGGAGGGTAATGGATTCCATCTTTCTTAAACTCCCAGTCTTCGGAGATCTATTGAGAAAGACGGCCGTCGCGAGGTTCACAAGGACCCTCGGTACTATGATATCTAGCGGCGTGCCCATACTCGAGGGCCTGGAGATAGTCTCCAAAACGGCCGGGAACGTGGTGGTGGAAGCGGCCGTTATAAAGGCTAAGACATCCCTCAGTCAGGGCAAGACACTCGCGGAACCACTCTCGGAAACCAAGGTCTTCCCCGGCATGGTGACCCAGATGATCGCCGTCGGAGAGTCTACAGGCGCCCTCGACTCCATGCTGAGCAAGATAGCCGACTTCTACGAAGAAGAGGTCGAGGCGGCCGTTGCGACCCTGACATCCCTGATCGAGCCCGCACTAATGGCATTCCTCGGTGTTGTGGTTGGCGGTCTTGTCATAGCACTCTATCTACCCATATTCTCCCTGGCAGGCGCCGCAGGCGGCTGATCTATCAAGATGGCCGTTCCGGATGCAGAAAGGAGTGCCCTTAAGAACAAGTTGCTTACGCTGATGTTCCTGAGGGTCATCTTCGTGGGTGTTTTCCTGGGGATAACGGCATGGTTCCAGTTAAGGGAAAGCTCGTTAACCGCCCCGCCACTCTATTCGCTTTATGCAATAATAGTAACGATCTGTCTCCTGACCATAGTCTATTCCTTTCTCTTCAAGAGGATAAGGAATCTCAAGGTATTCGCACATATCCAGGTACTCCTGGATATACTCCTGGTCACGGCCATAGCATACATTACAGGTGGAGCCGACAGCTTTCTCGCGCCACTTTACTTCCTCGCAATAATAAGCGGCAGTATAATCCTTGGAAGGCATGGCGGTCTTTATGCCGCGTCAATATCGAGCATTGCATACGGGTTGCTTGTAGACCTGGATTACTATCATATCCTTCCTGGAGGACTCAAGATATACTCCTCCGCGGTCCCTTACATAGGAAAGGATATACTGACTACCATGATCACCAATATAGTGGCCTTCTTTGTTATAGCTTATCTCACCGGCTATCTGTCCGAGCGCACCGCGAGGATAGAGAGGAAGCTGGAGGAGAGGGAGATCGACTTCAAGAGGCTGGAGTCATTGAACAGGTTCATCATCGAGAATATAAACAGCGGAATACTCACTATAAACAGGGACGGAAGGATCACCTCCTTCAATAAGACCGCCGAGAAACTCACCGGACATACCCTCAGGGACGTCTACTATAAGGACATTGAAAGTATCTTCCCGGGCATACGAGATGAAATCAAGGGCCTACCTGATGGGAGCATCTCTATCAGGACTGAGACCGAATTTATGCGTGACGGCGGCAGCAACCTCTCCCTCGGCCTCTCCATCTCGGCAGCGGAGGGTGTGGACG
>WGFD01000243.1 GCA_015492395.1 Deltaproteobacteria bacterium
ACTATCTTCACCTCCTGGGTGATTGGGATGAAGATAGTTTACATGATACGCAAAGCTATGTGTATACTTGATTGAAGTGGGTTCAGAAATATTTTATCCAGGGCTTATCGCTGGATCTGGGATGACGTATCCTGCCTTCCGGTCTCTGACCTTGCGCCGCTTGCGCAGATGCGTTATTAATCGCTGCTCCACATGGTTCCTTAACAGACCCAGTGTCCGGCTGCAATTACGATAGTGAAAGTAGCCGATCCAACCTCTCACGGTGGCGTTGACTTCGTTTACTACCCATTCAGGCGGCATTACCGTCCTCTCTCTCCGCGTGAGGCTGGTGACCCGGTCTTTGATGGTTTGAAGGGATTTCTTCGACGGTTGGACATGGGGATAGTAATTTCCTGTTCTCCTGCCCCTTCCCATCCATATCGTGAATCCAAGGAAATCGAACTTCCCTCCATAGGCATTGATTCTTTTCGTCTTTGCCCCATTGAGGCTAAGCCCCAACCGCTCCAGTATCCGCCGCATCTCCGTCATGGCCTCGTCTGATTTCTTCCGGCAAAGTATGACAAGGTGAGTCGTCCGCAGGAACCTCCCCCACAGGCGCTCGCAGAACTGTACGTGAACGTCTCCGCTCATACAGATTCCATTATCTCATCGATGACCCAAGTCCCATCCTCCAGTGAACAAATAAACCTGGTTCTCGCCGACAAATTCGACCTAACCAGTATCTTGGCCTCCTTCTGTGGCCTCTGAGTCTCTTGTATTTCCTTGTTGCCCAGCGAACTGATTTACTACCGCCTTCAGGCAGTAGTAAATCAGTTCAGCATCTAACGAAATCGGCATATTATGAGACCATGAAACCAGTTCAGTGTGACAATGCAAGCCTTTCTCAACAGCCCCACATGGCCGATTTATAATACCGCCCATAGTAGTTCACCCATCCCTGAACATAGACATTGAACATTCTCGCAAGGTCTGTGAGGTTCTTGTCGTTTTGAAGATATATTTTCCATCTTCGGATTTCTTTATGAATCCTGTTGGTTGCACTGTTACTAATCGCAGGTGTGAAGTTGACAAAGATTTTACCGTGTCTATTCTTCGACAATCGAGGTCGAAATGTATAACCTAAAAAGTCGAAACTCTCATGTTCATGTGAACCTTTTCGATCAACATCCTTGCAGTAAACTACCTTTGTCTTCTCCGGATGCACTTCAAGACCACATCCTGATAAGTGGGCCTTGATCGCTTCCAAAACCTTCTCTGCCTGCTTCAGTGATTGACAGTGTATCTATCCATCATCCGCAAAACGCTCGAACTTCACATAAGGAAAGTGTCTTTCCATCCATTTATCAAAGGCATGATGCATGAAAATATTGGCCAATAACGGACTAATAACTCCTCTCTGCGGAGTGCCTTTACCTCTTTTAAGGAGCTTTCAGCCACCTCTCCACATAGAGATGAATCCACTTCTCATCTGTATGAAACCTAACCGCCTTCATCATAAGCGCATGATCCAGGTTATCAAAGAAACCTTTGATGTCCAGATCAATCACCCAGTCCTGACGCCAACATCGCTTTCTTGCTACTCCAACTGCATCCAATGCTGACTTCCCTGGACGGTATCCATAGGAGTCTTTATGGAACTCAGGATCTACTATTGGCTCTAAATGCAGTTTTACAACTGCCTGTGCCACTCGATCCGAGACTGTTGGAATCCCCAATAAACGTGTTCGACCATCAGACTTCTGGATTTCCACTGCCTTTACCGGCGGTGCAAAGTATGTCCCTGATGACATCCTGTTCCATATTTTGTAGAGATTCTCCTTAAGGTCACTTTCAAAGTCCTGGATCGATTCTTCATCAATCCCATGGGAACCTTTATTTTGCTGAGAGCATCGGGCAAGTGAATGAGGAGGTTGTGAAAAAGTATATACGTTCGCAACAACGATAAATGGCCAGATTATGCCAAGCCAAAAGAAACTCCGGGCTTTAGCCCGGAGAGGTTTATTGGCCTTGACTCTTTCCCAAGCGGCTATAACGCTTTTCTTGGAAATACTAAATGGTTTTGTCTTACTCAATCAGTTCCTCCCAATTCATGCTTGACTCATTAGTAAAACCGGATAACTCGACCCCTTTGCTCCATCGGCTTGCGCCAACTTCCTCACTACTACGGGTCGATCCGCCCCTGCTCTTTGCATCGGTACCCTGATCCTCATAGTTTTTTCTATTTGGATGGCTCCCTTAACTTCAAAGTGCAGGTTCCCACGTTCCACATAAGGGCCTGAATCAAGTTCATGCCACCTTTATGCCGGAGACCACTTGGCCAATAAACAGGCACCCGCCAAGCTTATCCCGAGTTAACGACTCCCCCTCGGTTTTGATCTCGTCTATACGTTTTCGACGCTTCAGCAGTGGTTCAATCGCTTCATCTCCTTGATCCTCACCTGATGTCTTGCAAGACACCTTTTCTTTAACGCTTACTACCATAGCTTTTGACTACAGCAGCTTAGAGTGGTTTGGAACCTCCCCCTGTAAAGCGGCTTCGGAGGGTCTACCTCCATCTCCTATACAGTTACACACAAATTCAAGCTATTTGATTATGGCTTCCTATAACCCTCCTTTGCGCTCGTAGCGCACGGCCGTCAGCGTACCTAACGATGCGGGCTCCCAGCCGTTCTTGCAGATACCGCTTCCCGGATACCGCCTGGATGAGAAGCTTCCTGACCATAGCAGTTTAACAAGGATTCGTCAGCGGTGGGGGGTTGAACGGTTCAAGAAGGTATTTCAAAGGTCAGTAAGAAGCTGCATTCAGGCAGGACTCGTCAGCGGCGAGACGGTACACCTGGATGCGACACTGATCCGTGCTGATATTTCCTGGTAGAGTCTTACTATAGCATTTGCCGACAAAGTGATAGAGGAGAATGAGAATGCGGGGGATATAAAAGGCGACGGTACTAAAAAGCGTGGGCGGCCGAGAACCCGGCCCCGCCATCCGAAGAAGGTGAGCAAGACCGGTCCTGATACAACACTGGCGACATCCAGCAAGAGAACCGCCTTGAGCCTACCTATAAGCAGCATACGGTAGTGGATGACAAGGCTGGTGTGATAGTGGATGTGGAACTTACCACAGGTGAAGTACGAGGGGAAAAGGCTTGTAGAAGTTTTTGAGCGAATAGAGGCTTTTACAGGAAAGAAGATAAAGCAGCTTACCGCCGATGCGACATATGGCCATGCTGTTAATTATGGCACGTTAGAGGAAAGTGAGATTGATGCGATTATTCCTCCCCAGCGTGAAATGAGGAGGGCCTCCAGCATACCGAAGCGACGCTTCAAATATGATGGCAGACATAAGACTGTAAAGTGTCCCGCTGGCAAGAGATTAAAGCGGAGCCGGAGAGAGGAAAAGGGTTGCTTGTATACAGCGAAGCGTAGTGATTGCAGAGTCTGTTCTTTGAACAGGAATTGTCTTCCACCAACTGGAAAAGTGAGGGCAGTTTTAATCGTAGATTACTATGATGCCTTACCCATGGCGCGACGCAGGAAGAGTAACTGGGACGAAGCTACAAATGAGTGGTATCGCCGCAATAAATGGCGTGCTGAAGGACTACATGGAGAAGCAAAGACACAGCACGGTTTGAGGCGTGCGGTAAGGAGAGGTTTATCCAATGTTGCCATTCAGGATATCTCACGGCGGCGGTGATGAACCTTAAGCGCCTGGCGGCGCTTTTATGGCAGTTTTTGGCCCATGCGTATCGCCATTGGCGGGCTCCGGGGGCACTGGCTTCCTTTTACAAACGATTATCGGGTCGATACCGGAGAAATCCCTTCGTCCTTGTTCCGGTCGCCTGAAACCAGCTAAAACCGGGGTTTCTCAACAACCCCAGTGTCCCCTCATTTAAGATAAACGCCTCAAAGCCTTCCAACACAAACAAAACCCCATTAGATATGCTCTGTATAATAACACCAATGAGCATACAACACCGAACTTAAAGCCATATTGCAATTCGTTATGTTATTGGCTTGACACCCTTCCTATCCGGATATAAAATCCTACAAGCTACAAAATTTGTAATAAATTAGGTAATACCTAAGGAAGGTCTGATTTATTCAGACCTTCCGCGCGGCACAGGGATAT
>WGFD01000244.1 GCA_015492395.1 Deltaproteobacteria bacterium
ACCACTACAGGCCAGAACCTCAGGCTCCCGTGGGTTCACATCTATAGTGGAAATGCTACTAAAAAACGGACCCATCGCATCGCACATAGAGTCAAAATGCCTCGCTTCCGCCACCACACATGCCCGGATGAGTCTCTTATTGAGAAGGTGTGAAGCGATTTTTTCGAGCCTTTCTGCAACCTCTTTCAGCCCCTCCTCATTACAAGCGGCGATCTTCTTTACCAGTAATAACTGGTGGATGCCGGCCCAACTTTCACGCAATCTCGCCGCCGGTGTCAGGTGCCTGGCCGCAAGTCCTCTTGCATAGCTGTGGCCTGAAGCGGGGATAGAGTTTTCCATTGAAGTCTTGATCTGCCCTATCAGTGTATGCAGACGCTTCAGGTCCCTGAAGTCCGGGGACTTAAAGATATCTCCCAATACCTCAAATAACGCTTTGTGCTTTCTTGCAAGGGCCTTTGCGCTGAACTCCACGACCTCACCATATAGATCCAGGTTTACAAGGCTTTCCCAGACATTGGCCCCGGCATTAATTCCGCCGGTATGGGCCTCTATCCTTTCGGCCATCTCAGCGTAGTCATAACCGGCCGCCCCTATCTTGGTGAGTACTGCACAAAAAAGTGGTATGTATGGTTTCAGCTCATCAGGAACAGAGGCCGTACTGACGATGGCATTGAAATAGCTGATGCCGTTAGTAGGCTGATCATACCACTGGACAGGAACACCCTCCACTTCTCCCGATTCGAAACTCACCTTCCGTTCCTCTACCGGGATGTCGGATAGTTCCAGTGTGGGTAGGCAGGATATATCATCCTTGGGTCCACGGCCTTTAGCGATACTATGGGTATTTCTCATTATCGCTTCTCTCTCCTCACCGGAGAGTAGTTCCTTCAAGCGTTCAAGCCTCTCTCTCTCCCTTGCGGCATCCCGGCTGGCCTTTTCACGGTCCGGTCTCAATAAAACGGTCACTCTGTGGTTATTGTCCAACATATACTCTCTAATCTTTTTTTCAAAGTATGCACCACCGTCGATCTCTCTCCTGAGTCTTTCCAGATTCTCGTTAATAAGGAGGGGCTTAGCGGGGTCGCCGCCATGCAACCAGCCCCCGAATATCCTGAAGAGGATATTAAGGGCATAGGGAAAGTTATCTCCAACCACCTCCTTGTTGCTGAACTCCACCTGATGGATAACCGCCTCTATTCTCTCCTTGGTGAATCCTTCCTCTGCTACCCTGGTCAACGTGGAGAGGATCAACTTCTCTATATCATCCACATCAACCGGATCCACGCCCTGCAGTCCAGCCGAGAAGTACGTATCTAGGTTGTCATGACTGTAACCGGTGCCAGGTGCCAGTGCTGAACCGATCCCGGAGTCCATGAGAGCCTTGTACAAGGGTGCGCCTGGATTGCCGAGGAGAAGGGATGAGAGTACATTCATGGTAAAGGCTTCAAAATCGTTTCTTATGTTACATGTAAGCCATGCAACGCTGACCATGGACTTCTTGGACAGTTGCTCTTCAGAGGCGGATGGATCAAAGGGATAGGTAAACTCCTCCCGTTTAGGTTCGGCAAACCTGATCTCATCATTTACCGACGTATCCGGATGAACAGCCTCGAAGCGGGAGAGCACACTCTCATCTATAATCTTCAAGTGCCTTTCCAGCGGCAAACCGCCATACGTAAAGAACCTGGAGTTACTGGGGTGGTAGTACCTCGCATGGAACTCTTTAAGCTTCTCCCATGTCAGGTTGGGAATATCTTCCGGCTCTCCACCGGAGTTGTAGTGGTATGTCGTTGTGGGGTAGAGCGCCTTCTGGACCCTCCTGGACATCAATGAGTTTGGATCGGACATGGCCCCTTTCATCTCATTATAGACGACGCCCTTGTAGACCAGCTCGCTTTTCGGATCAGAAGGAACACTGAACTCGAGCCGCCATCCCTCCTGTTCAAAACTCTTGTATTCGAGCCTGGGAAAGAAGACTGCGTCCAGATAGACATCCATTAGATTGTAGAAGTCCTTCTTATTCTGTGTTGAGAATGGATACATGGTCCAGTCATTGGAGGTAAAGGCGTTCATGAACGTGTTCAAGCTGCGCTCCAGCATAGAAAAGAACGGATCTTTCACTGGATACTTCTCGGACCCACAAAGGACCGTATGCTCCAGTATATGGGCAACACCGGTCGAGTCTTTAGGCGTCGTCCTGAAGGCCACGGAGAAGAGGTTGTTGTCGTCATCGTTCTCAAAGTGAATCAGCTCCGCTCCGGTCCTATCATGACGTAGCCGGTATAGGGTCGCCTGGAGGTCAGGAAGAGCAACAATCCGGTTCACGGCAAAGCCTGATACCACTTCTCCCACTTCAAATGCAGTTTTACTCATATAGATCTACTCTCCATCAAGAAATAAAACAGTCGATGGCCGACTCCTCTACCACCCTGTGTATACAGATTCCCCTGTTGCGAATACCGGAAGATCCGCAAATCACCCCCTATATAAGAAATCCCGGACGGCAGCCTCCCTTCCGGATATCGGAACAAAGGAAACTTGCAGCGGTTGTACTCCCGGCACACGGCATACATTAAGATATTATAACGGCCCGAATCATTTGTCAAAAGGATGAGTCAGCCGATGGCCACGGAGATAAAAAACAAAGGTGCATGTTTCTTCCGGACCCCCGACTCACCTCCGTTTTGAGGCCTCCTTTGGTGAGATTCCGGCGGCCCTTATACTGCTGACCCTTTGATGGTATCGAACCAGAACGGCGTTCCCAGGGAAACCGCCAGTACGGTCAATAGCAAGCCAAGGATCTTGTTGGGCCACTCCGCCCTGTCGGGCCATTTCTTCCAGCCAAATGGGATACCAAGCTGCCTGAACTCTTCCATGGCCTCTTTTATAGCGTCCGGCGGCGCAGGAGATCTATAGGGACCCGGTTCCTGCCGTCCGGTTTCTCTGTCATCACCGGAGAGCCCTACGGCCTTTTGTCCGTCTTTGCGGAAAGAACTTGCCGATTCCACGGCAGTATGCTCCTTTATTAATAGCTGGGCCTGGGCCACGAGTACCCGGCGCAATGATGGATCGTTGGATAACGTTCTGGCTATCCGGAAGGTGTCGGCATTCGATGCGACGGTAACAACGCAGGCCAGTGCCAGGATGATCATCTGCGCCTTCCTCTTTTACCAACCGGCGACCCTGTCCATGGAGTCATCAAACCACATCTCAATGTTATGTTGCAGCCTTTTGACACTATCGCCCGCCTCATCCATCAGGATGAGCAAGGTCTTCCTCAAATCAGCGTCCCTGGGGAGTTTGCTTGCCTCGGCACGAATATCGGCCATCACCCTCACGCCGCCTTCTTTGACCGGGGCAATCAGGTCTAACAAGGCCATGGCAAAGACACGCGGCGGGATGTAGGATGGCTTAGACCGGTGCTTATACAGGCTCCTGATCAACGGATGGTCATAAAAGGACTCTTCAAGCCTTGGGACACCCCTATTCCCCAACAGATTGCCAATACCCTTTGCGAGGTTCTTCGCGCGTAATTTAAAGAGCCCGGCTATCAGTTCATTGGCAGCGGTACATATAATGCTCAGCAGCAGATAGACGAATATCAACCCAAGAGCTATATCAAGGACATGCAAGCCGAGCATCTATAATCTCACATGAACGTTCAGTGATTCCAAGACAAGGCGAGCATCTCAGCCGTAAGACACAAGCACATCTGCACTATACACCATCCTGCGACTCTTCGCAATACAGGTCATACCGGCATCCGCTGATTCCTCGGCGGTAAAAAGATGGCAGGGAAATGAAGGTCGTGGTCTAAATGGACGGCTTCCCATATTAACCGCTGCGACGAATTCACCTCTTGTAAGACTCCGGCCGCTTTTCACCATGAAAGGATACTTTCTCACAATCTCAGCGTCAATCTGTGGTATCACAGAACTGCTGTAGACGAAGGTACTATTGCAACCAAGGTGGCTGACAGGCAACCATTCGTGATGTGTCGTTAATATTATCGAGGTATGCGAAAAGCGTTATATACGAAGAACCAACCTGGACCTGTAGAAAACAGAAACGGGTGTTCTTATCAATCACAGATGATCACTTCACTCCTCCAGGTTAAAATCCACCCGTTCCTTATCTTCGGCGTTAAACTCCGCCTTTCCCCAAAACCAACCTAGGATGGAGAAGTTTGTGGTGTCATCGAAGGGGGGGTAACACCAGTTCGAGCCTGGGATTTCCACGCCTTTCTTATCGTTATTATGTCCTTGTCCTGTATCTTCCGCCATTATGCCCTCACGCAAGGATAGATTTGACGGCTTCCATGGCCATGTTTATAAATGGCTCCGGATATATGCCGAGAAATATGGTGCCGACCGCAGCAAAGAGAAGTGCCAAGTCGTTCGCGAGGCCCCTTGCGGGAACGGCCGCGGCATCCAACTCCGGTTCCTTCATATACATGTAGAATATAATCCTGGCATAGAAGAAGAGGGATATCACTGTGGCCAGGATACCGATTCCGGCGAGCCAGTAGTACTTCGCGCTTACCGCAGATGCAAAGATGTAGAACTTGGCCAGGAAGCCGCCGGTAGGTGGTATACCAGCCAATGAGACAAGGAACAGGGCCAACAGGAAGGCCGTAAGGGGGCTCTTGTAGGCAAGGCCCTTGTAGTCCGAGATGTTCTCCCATCTGCCGTTCTTTCTCACCAGAAAGGCCACTACGGCGAAGCAGCCCATGTTCATGAAGACGTATACAAGTAGATAATACATCACCCCGGCGAGACCTATGTCATTGTGCGTGAGTATCCCGATAA
>WGFD01000245.1 GCA_015492395.1 Deltaproteobacteria bacterium
CGGGTTCCTTTTACAAACGATTATCTGGTCGCTGCCGGGAAAACCCCTTCGGCCTTGCCCCGGTCGCCTGAAACAGACTGAAACCGGGGTTTTTCAACAGCCCCAGTGTCCCTCGTTTAATGATTGGCCTGCCCACTGTCCCTTTTAGGGGTATTGAAAAGAAATTCTCCGACCTCTTGTACGGAGCCAGGAAGATCTGAATTGCCTTCAGGTCCTCCGACCTCTTTCTTACCGTCACTTCCAACTTTAAATCCAACGGGCTTGCGTGCAGTGGGGTTCTTATATCAATATCTCCCGTGATCTTCGCGGAAAGCCTGTCATTCTCAGCCCACAGGTCATCTATGACCACCCTGCAGCCACCGGCGGCGTCTGCAAATTTGATATCTCCACCAACATCATCCACTGATTGCACCGGCAACCTAATACCCATATACCACACTCCATCAATATCTATCCCCCTGCCCTTCATCTCTACAGACCCGGAGATACACTTGCTATTTTCCGTCACAAGCACGGCGTTGATATCCAAATGCCCTTCGCCAATGCCATACGGTCTCAGAAAAGGTATTAACTTCAGGGGTATCTCTTTTAGGGCCAGGTTCATAGATATACTTCGCCTATTTATAGTAGCTTCACCGTGGACCTCGCCTCTACCCAAGATACCATCCACCTCTAACCTAAACCTTCCCGAGAGGAGACCGGCGAGTGACGGCCTCATACCGACACCATCGATATAGAAGATATCACTCCCCGTTCCATCCTTCACCCCAACCCTGGTCGCCCTGAGGCCTGGTGGAAGGAAGGTCTTTTCCAGACCATCTATGGACAGGGCAAGCTCTCCCCTACTCTCAGCCTCATCAAGCATCAGGTCCTCAATCAGATCCGTAGGAATAAAGATTACCAGGGAGAGAAGGAATACAAGCGCGGCAAGAACGCCGACGAGTAGAACTGCCAAGACGGTCTTGACTTTACTCATCTTTGAGAATGAGGGCCGCATCAAGATTATTCGCTCGTTTTGGATACAAGGACTATATTTATAGAGATATCGAAGAGGTCCGGGTTATCAAAACGACTCTTCATTGTGAAATCTTTCACTAAAAGGAGGGCATTATAGCGGTCGATCGTATAGAGAAGATTCACCACTTCATTGATGTCTATGCCGTCTATCTGTACCTCAACACCCCTTTCTCTGTAGTTCTGCATCGTCTTTCCTTTAATCGGCCTGAAACCGGCAATGCGGTCACTCAATCTCAACCTTCTGCCGATCTCCTCCATGATGGTCATCGGCGAGCCCCCACCCTTTGTTGACAGGAGCCTTCTGTCCAGACCGTCGACCACCCTCTTACTCCTCAGATACTCCTCACGGAGACTGTTGAATGTATTAAGCTCACCCCTCTTTGCCGCGCTCAGCCGCTCGAGGCGGCCATACCTCGCAAAGAGGAAGGTAATGAGCCAAATAACAACAACTGCTATCAAGAGGCCCGAGAGATAGATGTATACCTTCCGGCGGTCAAGATCTCTTATCATCTCACGGACCCTCACATACCCTCCTCTTGCAACACCATTGTAAGGCTGAAGTTAGTCTTACCTTCAAGGCCGGTATTCACATCCGTCAACATTACCTCCCTGAAGAATTCATCACTGCTCAGGGCATCCCTCATGATACTGGTATCCTCAACACCACCCACCTCACCTTTCACCGTCACCTTGCCGGCTGCGGCCCTCATCTCACTAAACCTGATAGATCTGTCAGGGTTATCGGCTACAACCCTGGCCAGCCTGTTCATTACCTCCAAGACACCGACGCCCTGTGACAAGATATCCCTCTTCTCTCTCTGCTCCTTCAATTTGATCTCCAACTGGAGGAGTTCATCCACAACGTTCTTCTCTTCAGGAAAGAGTTCAAGATATCCCTCCCGCAATGAGCGCTCATAGGATCTGATTTCACCCGCAATTTTAAAGTAACGGATAAGGCCGTCACCAAACAGGAGGCCTATAATGACGGCGATCAAGATACCGGAAAGGATGATCTGTTTCTTGGCAGCCACCTTCTCTTTTGTGAACTCAAATTCTCCGCTCCTCAGGTCTACGGAGTCTCTCAGTCCATGTTTAAGGTGCAGTGAAATCGCAAAGAGGCCCACACCATTCTCCGGAAAGCCATCAGGCAAGGAAAGCGCCTTCACACTGATATCCGGCATAAGCCCCCGGACATCTTCTTCCATTCCCCTAAGCGTATATATCTTTTCCAAACCTAACCCCTCGGACTCCATATAGCCTAAAGAGAGGCGCAGATCCTCTTCTCCAGTTACCTGTTTCAAGAACTTAGGGATGCCCTCAGATACCGCCACTACTTCATCCTTGCCTACGAACGCGACAACCCCTCCCCCCCTGAGTTCGGGCAGATGTGAGATGGAAAAGAGGGAAGAACCTATCCAGGAAGGATCCAGCCCCATACCGTTAAGGAGTTCAAGGTAGCCCTTGAGAATACCCTTTTCAACGGCAATCGCCATTACCTTCCCTTCGCCCAACAAGAGCGCCTCGTAAACAAAACCCTCTCCACTGGGCTGAAGAAGGCCTTCAAGTTCCAGTGGAAGCACCTCTATAACCCTCCTTCTGTCTTCAAAGGGAAGCGACAAGATCCTGAGACTCATCTCCGTAGCCGGTATGGACAGCAAGACCTTATGGAACTCTTTGTAACCCCTTTCCTCCAGGTCACGCAGAACCGCCGCCAAGGACTCCTTCAGCTCTTTGCCGCTATCGCCTGCGCCTGAGAGGGAAGATGAAGCGGCACAAAGGGGTTCGACAGTTCCGGACTGAAAAACACCCGCATTTAAATGGTTATGGCCTATATCGACGATCAGGATATGCCTCGCCACTACATCTCCCTCCAGTAGAGATTTCCCTTTCCAAGTTCCACTACGGCCTCTACCTCTCTTATCGCCTCACCTACCGTCGCCCTTGCATAGATTCTGTACACATTGCTCTTCACATCGATCTTGCCCAGCAGGTCCGTCGCCAATGCAGCAAAACCCGGCACATTCTTGAGGTCCGTCTTTTCTTTGAAGGGGGTCTCTCTTCGGTAGTCCATTATATTCTCCACAAGCGTCTCCGTCATATCATCCGAAAGGGTCATGAGGACCGTCTTGCCGGCGGTATTGATATTGACAAGGCCATCGGTATACACGGTAACATAGGGCTTCAGCACACTAAAAACCCTGTTATCATACCCCTTCACCATCATGAGCTCCTCGACGCTGTCCAGGTCGTCATTCTTTGGGTCGTAGTAGGGTAAGACCCTCCGGTAGTAGTCGATCCCCTCGGCTCCAGAGGTTCGCGGTTCGTCATCCTCATCGATCCAGTCCGCCAGGGTATCCAGCAACCATTCATCTTGATCGACCAGATTCAAGAGCCTGGTGTAGGCATCATAGTTCGTGTCCACCGGAATACCGGTCTTATTGTGGACTATCTTTAGAGATACCTTGCCCTGTTCATCTATGACCCTTATATCTATTGCCCCATCCTCTTCCCCATAATGAAATGTCAGCCCCTCCTCTTCCATGGTGATATTAGTCCCCTCGTCCTCCGGGTAATTGTCCAGCTTATTACCGACCATTTCAACGGCGGAAGCGGCAAGGAGCGCCGCCCTTTGACCGTCTCTGAAGTTGGTTGCTCTGGATGTGGAGATATAGACACCATAGACCAATTCGGTCACGACCGTAACCAGTACGGCCGTAATAAGCAATGTAATAACCAGGGCAAGCCCTCTCTGCGAAGCAAGCATAGCCGTACTCACACCTCACCACAGGGCAGGCACACCAAGGGCAGATATCTCTTCGCCTCTTTCGGTAATCACCACCACCTTTACCGCCTCCGGAAGCCTCCCTTCAAGCCCTGTCTCCCACGCCTTGGTCCAGTCCCTGCCGTTAAAGAAACCGACCTCGAAGCCCTTGATATTTTCAAGTATTCCTGCCTTGAACCGCTCCCCTGTATAGGGGTTCCAGACCTCTCTATAGAGGATATTACCATCCGCGTTCTCCTCCATATAGT
>WGFD01000246.1 GCA_015492395.1 Deltaproteobacteria bacterium
AACCTCCCGTCAGGACTACACCGGCATTGATACGGTCCCGGACGAGTGACTCCGACAAACTTCTCTTTATAAGGGCAAAGACCTCCTTCACGCCAGCCTCGATGACCTCCTCCACGCGCCTCCTGGAGAGGAGCCTCACCCCTCTGCCTCCTATCCCGCGGACCTTCAGTTCCTCATCCTCTCCAGGCGCCTGTGGTGTGACGCAACCATACCTCCTCTTTACATTCTCCGCGACGGCCAGGGATACATTGAATGAATTGAAGATAGACCTATTGATTGTGTCTCCACCGAACGGAATGGTCCCGGTGTATCCGATCATCCCTTTCGTGTACACAACGACCTCCGTGGTGGCGCTACCTATATCTACCAGAACCACGCCCAGATCCTTCTCCGCCTCCTCCAGGACCGCTTCACCCGACGCAAGTTGCTTGAGCACCACGCCGGAGACCTCCAGACCCGCCCTATTGGCAGACCTCACGATATCCCTCAAGACCGTGGAGGCCGCCGTCACCAGATAGACCTCGGCCTCCAGTCTCTCTCCCGCCAGTTCCATAGGTTCCATGACACCGCCCACCCCATCGAGCGTAAAGCCTTGGCGCACAATCTGGATCACATCCCTCTCCGGAAGAGGTGCCGCCATAGCCTTCGCCGACTCTATGGCCCTCTCTATATCTCCACCACTTACTACTCCACCCTTCAGGAGGACGGTGCCTCTGCTGCAACACCCCTCTATATACTCCCCGCCGATACTCACATAGGCCGTATTCAGTTTACATCCGGCCATGGATTCGGCGTCCGCCACCGCCTTCCTGATGGATCGAACGACATCATTGATACTTATGACCACGCCATTCTTGATACCATCCGAAGGGCTGCTGACACCGATTCCGAGTATCTCCAGCCCCTTGTCGTTGGCCATGCTCGTTACGGCACAGACTTTACCCGCCCCGATGTCAAGGCCGGTAATGAGCCTGCCGGATCTTCTTTCGGTAAAGTAGGACATCTTTCCTGACCTCCGGACCCTTTGGAATGTGGAAGGAAGAGTAACTCGACTAAAGTTCCATGGCTTCGCAATCAACCTTGCAGGAGAAGCCGCAACTCCGGGATGCTAGAAGAGGGTTTCCAGCTCCTTCTTATAAGCCCCTGTGTCTATACGGCCCGGATCTACGACTGCATCCCATTCGGCCCTGCTCCATACCTCCATCTTTTCGATCTGGCCTACGATCACGACCTCTCCGCTTATCTTCGCATCAGACCTGTGCGCGGGAGGTATCAAAACCCTTCCATGCCTGTCGATATTGCATTCCTGGGCGGACGCCACCACCCTTCTGCGTAACCACATGACCGACTCCTTCATTACCGGCATGGATCTGACCTTATTAACGAAGCGCTCCCACTCTTCGGAAGGATAGAGGCAGAGGCAGGTGTCGAAGATGGCGCTCGTGATGTAGAGTTTACTGCAAGAGCTGTCGAGGATCGTGGACCTGAAGGGGGCAGGGATCATGACTCTTCCCTTTGTGTCGACATTATAGTAGTACTTCCCCGAAAATCCGGTCACTGTCTGCCACCTTCTACCACTTTATACCACCAATCATAGAGGGGGTTCCAGGGGATGTCAAGAAAAAAACGTCGACGTGAACACCTGAGATAGTGATGGCGTTTCCATAGAAAACTGCCATGCCCGGCCGGACCTTTAGACAGCATCCTAACGACAATGCCTTCTCACATTCTATATTTCCACATACGGACCCGCCAGAGTCTCCGTGGCGCGATGATTTTATTTGGCAACAAACAACTATGCCGATGAACCCTTTGAGATAGCCCGCAATAAGGCGATAAAGATAATCAAGGGAAATCTTCAGACAGGAAAAGAAGACCGCACCTACAAACCATTTTAGTGAACGGTTTATGGAAGCTCCCTGCAGCAAGTTGCGGGGAATGCCTGCCTGTCAATCCTGGCGGGCAGATGCGCCGCGCGCAGACAGGCGCTCGCGATGCATGCATGTTCAAAGGAAACTATCGATTCCCAAATAGGAACAAGCAAAATAAGGAGAAATCAATGGATCGGCACAGCGTTCACGGGCAATAAATTTGTAATGCCGGCAACAGGCCGGATGCTCGCAACCTTTTTAGGGCTTCCTACCCTGCAAGAAAGAAGGCGAAACCGGAAGATTTGAGGTTTCACGGCTTAAGGCACACCTCCGCTACAAGGCTCATACAGGCAGGGGTTGATCTGTACAAGGTCCAAAGGCTCACACGGCATAAAACCCCCAGTATGGCGCAGATGCGCGCACACTACTGAAAAAGGGGTCACCTCAAATGGCTAACCCCTTGTTTTTCTTGGTAGCGGGGGCAGGATTCGAACCTGCGACCTTCGGGTTATGAGCCCGACGAGCTACCGGACTGCTCCACCCCGCATCAATTCGAACAATATATCAAAAGGATCTGGTGAAGTCAAGGTCTTTTGCACGGCCTGATGCGAGAACCTGCTGAGCACAGGATGAAGACACCGGAAGACCGGCACCATGTACTTACACCGGATTCTTCAGGTATATCCAGAACTCCACATTACCCTTTGCACCTTTTATTGGCGATTCACAGGTGCCGAGGACAAGCATTCCAAGGACCTCTGCAAATCTTCTTATCTTTTCCACTACCCTGCCATGCTCCTCGGGGGACCTGACTATGCCGCCCTTTCCAACCTCTCCTCTCCCCACCTCGAACTGCGGCTTTATGAGGGCCAGGATCCGACCGCCTCTCTTGACAAGTGTGGAGACCTTTGGAATGACCTTTTCCAGGGAGATGAAGGAGACATCTACCACAGCCAAGTCAACAGCTTCATCTACACGCGTACTTTCGATGTGACGTATATTCTCTCCCTCGATAGGTACGACCCTGGGGTCCCCTCTCAGCCTGGTGTCAAGGAGCCCGACGCCCACATCCACCGCATATACCTTTCCCGCTCCCCCCTTCAAGAGACAGTCTGTGAATCCACCTGTAGACGAGCCTACGTCAAGGGCCACAAGATCACTTACTTCGATCTTAAAGCTTTCCAATGCACCTTCGAGCTTTAGTCCACCCCTTCCAACATATCTAAGCCTCTCTTTCAGCAGGATGGTGGAATCTACGCGGACCTCCTTACCGGCCTTGTCAACGGGCACACCATCGACCATCACCATGCCGGCCATCAGAAGGGCCTTGGCCCTCTCTCTGCTCTCCACCATGCCCTTCTCTACAAGGATCCTATCGATACGCCTCTTTTTTCTCTCTGACACCCCTTGAGGACCTCCCTCGCCCTCTTCTCTATACCTTCCACATCAAGACCGATCGCATGTCTCAACTCCTCCTGAGAGCCGTGTTCGATAAACCTGTCAGGCGCCCCTATCCTCTTCAGGTCACACCGAATCCCCTTCTCCTCCAGATATTCCAGGACGGCGCTGCCGAAGCCGCCTTCAAGCATATTCTCCTCAACGGTAATGAGTCTGCCCGCCCCACGCGCAAGGGCTTCGATGGTCTCACCGTCCAGGGGTTTAATAAAGCGACAGTTTACAACGCCCACATCGAAACCGTTGGCCCTGAGCCTCTCGGAGGCATGTATCGAAGGATAGACCATCGTACCTACGGCAAGTATATTGAGGTCCTGCCCCTCGTGTATGACCTCGAACCTGCCCACTGGGAGCCTGGTCAGCGTAGTAGAGGAGGTATTCACGCCGTACCCATCCCCTCTTGGGTATCTGATGGCCACAGGCCCGCCGACCCCTATGGCCGTGTATAAGAGATGCCGGAGTTCGTCCTCGTCCTTCGGAGCCATGAATACCATACCGGGGATGTGCCTCAGGTAGGATATATCGAAGAGACCATGGTGGGTAGCGCCGTCCTGCCCCACAATCCCGGCCCTGTCCAAGGCGAAGACAACATGCAGGCCCTGGAGACAGACATCGTGGAGGACTTCGTCGTATGCACGCTGGAGAAATGTGGAGTATATGGCCACGACCGGAATGAACCCCTTCTTGGCCAGCCCCGCCCCGAAGGTAACCGCTAGTTGCTCCGCGATACCTACATCGAAGAACCTCTCAGGGAAGCGTCTTGCGAAGCTGCCCAGGCCGGTGCCCTCCGACATCGCCGCAGTTATCGCCACAACCCTACTGTCCTCTTCCGCTATCTCAAGGAGTGTCTCGCTGAATACCTTTGTATAGGACTTGTTGCCGCCACCACCCGATACACCGCTCTTCACATCGAACCTCCCGATCCCATGAAACCTGGAGGGCTCCCTCTCCGCATGGATGTAGCCCTTCCCCTTTTTAGTGATGACATGGACCAGCACCGGTCCCTTAACCCCTTTTACGTTCGAGAGGGCCCTGGTCAACTCCGGAATGTTATGCCCGTCTATGGGTCCCACGTAGTGGAAGCCGAGCCCCTCGAAGAGCATGCCCGGGGTCAGGAGGGATATTATAGAGTTCTCCGCCTTCTTGGCAAAGGTGATCAAGCGTCTGCCAAGGAGCGGCACGGAGTTGAAGAACTCCTCAACCTCCTTCTTCACCTTAGTCGCGAATCTTCCCGTGAGCTTCCGGCTGAGGAAGGAAGAGAGGGCACCGACGTTGTTCGATATGCTCATCTCGTTGTCATTGAGTATGACTATCAGGTCCCTCTTCAGGTGGCCGGCCTGGTTCAGGGCCTCGAAGGCCAGTCCCGCCGTCATGGAACCGTCTCCGATTATGGCTACCACCCTGTTGCCGGCACCGCTAAGGTCCCTTGCCACGCTCATGCCGAGGCCGGCGGCTATCGATGTGGATGAGTGGCCCACTCCGAAGGCGTCATACTTGCTTTCGCAGGGGTTAGGGAAGCCGCTTATACCTCCAAGCGACCGGAGGGTCTTGAATGCCTTCCGCCTTCCCGTGATTATCTTGTGGGGGTACGCCTGGTGGCCTACGTCCCATATGATGTCGTCTTCCGGGGCGTTGAAGGTGTAGTGCACCGCTATGGCCAGTTCAACGGCACCCAGGCTGGAGGCGAGATGCCCACCCCTTTCTGCTACGGTCTCTATGATAAGGTCTCTAATCTCGGAGGCAAGCCGGTCCAGTTGAACCTCCGGAAGCCTCTTCAGGTCATCCGGCCCGTCTATGCGGTCTAACAGCCTTCCTTCCATTCTCTCACCATCTTCTCTCAACGACATAGCGTGCTATGCACCTCAACGGCTCAGCCTTTCCATCGAACCCCTCCAATGCCGATATGGCTATATCCATCCACTCCCTGGCCCTCCTCTTGGACTCACCCAGGCCCAATACGGCGGGGTAGGTGGCCTTACCCCTGACCTCATCACCCCTCGTATTCTTTCCAATCAGGTCCCTTTCACCTTCGACATCGAGAATGTCGTCCGTTATCTGGAAGGCGAGTCCTATCGCCTCCCCGTATCTGGTGATGGAATCCAGCATCTCCCCGTCCGATCCGGCTATTATGGCACCGCTCCTCACCGATGCGCGGATGAGGGCGCCCGTCTTATGTGTGTGTATGAACTCCAGCATGGCGAGATCCACAGCCTTCCCCTCGGACTCGATATCCACGATCTGACCACCCACCATACCCATTGATCCAGCGGCCCTGGCAATCTCTCCCACGGCCCTGATAGCAGGACCTTCCTCCCCCTTCCTACTCCCCTTCAAGGCCAGTTCAAAGGCATACGTCAGCAGTGCGTCTCCCGCAAGGATAGCAGGTGCCTCACCAAAGGCCTTGTGGCATGTTGGAATCCCCCTTCTCATCTCGTCGTCATCCATGGCCGGCAAATCGTCGTGTATGAGAGAATATGTATGGATCAACTCCATGGCACACGCCACCTCTATCACATCATCCCCGTTCCCGTCTACCGCCTCGGCGGCGGCCATGGTCAAAACCGGCCTTATCCTCTTTCCGCCGGCAAAGACGCTATATCTCATGGCCCTGTGAAGCGTCTGGGGGTACTCATCCTCGCCCGGCAAGAGGGTGTCGAGGGCTTTGTCTACTATATCCTTCTTTCTGTTAAGGTAGTCTCTGGTGTCCATCCGTCAGCTTCCGTCTTCTCCCGCATCAACAGGGATAAAGGGCTTCACCTTCTTGGTGCCGTTCTCATCCTTTACAAGGACCTCGATCCGCCTCTCGGCATCTTCCAGTATCCTGTTGCACTGGCGGGACAGTTTAACCCCCTCTTCAAAGAGCTTGAGCGACTCATCGATAGAGAGGTCCCCATCCTCCAGTCTCCCGACTATCTCTTCGAGCCTCTTCAGGGTCTCTTCAAACCTTGGCTTTTTCATAGACCTTACAGAACAGCTCCCCTCTGGCCAAGAGAATATTCAGATCGTCGCCCACCGCGACCTCTCCGGAATCCATGACCACCGTAAAAGCTGGCATCTTCCTCGTAATGGAATACCCCCTCCCAAGTACATTCAGGGGGCTTAAGCCATCCAGCCTTTGAGCAACACCCTTGACCTCGAGGCGCGCGGAAGATATGGTATGGGAAACGGCAAGGGACAACCTATCGAAGATCCAGCTTAGCCTCCGCTTTAGATCCCGTACCCTCGCCCTGGGGTCTATGAGCCCCTTTTCCACCTTATGGAGCCATATGGCCTTCTCCCTTAAGATTCCAAGGAGAAGCGACCGCAACCTTTCCTCCAGGTCCGAGAGGTGCGTAACAAATTCGGCCTTGGATTTGACCACAAGCTCCGCCGCCACAGACGGCGTTGGAGCACTCAGGTCGGCGGTCATGTCAGAGAGTGTGTAGTCGGTCTCGTGTCCGACGGCCGATATTACAGGAACCCTGGAGTTGTAGATGGCCCTGACAACCGCCTCTTCATTGAAGGCCC
>WGFD01000247.1 GCA_015492395.1 Deltaproteobacteria bacterium
GATTTCCGATACTACGCCATAGCGGACGGGCTTATGAGCATATTCCAGAGACATCCCGGCAGGATATACATCCAGTCACGGCCGGATAATGCACAAGCACAGTTTGTGCTCTTTACAGAATCACCCCCTTGAAAATTGGGGGAACTTCAGTGATACTCCGCCTTGATTTACCACTGATTTTCTGATACGCTTTTGCCCGTTAATATTGAAGCTCCCAGCAGCAAGCTACGGGGAATGCCCGCCTGCCTGTCAATCTTGGCAGACAGGTCAATCCCGGCGGGCAGGTGCCGGCGCCACGGCAGACAGGCGCTCGCTATGTATGTTCAATAATAAGTTATGGGGCAGGAGGACATCAAACGTGGATTCTCCTTTATCAGCGGGATAACCGAAGAGGAGATACGGAGGGAAAAGGACAGGGCCCGTATCCTCAGAAAGAGTCAGTGGTGGAAGAATAAACGCGGGCAGGGTGTATGCTACTACTGTAAGGGTGGATTTCGGGCCTCGGAGCTTACAATGGACCACATCGTGCCAATAATACGGGGCGGAAAGAGCACCAAAGGCAATATCGCGCCTTGTTGCAAGGAGTGCAACAATAAAAAGAGGTACATGATCCCGTCCGAGTGGGAGGAGTACCTGAAGTCATTGGCCTAACGTTCTGGGGGTTGAGAGGCCGGATAAATTTTCTTGCCATGCGGGCAATTTCATCTCCTTTACACAGAGTGGCCGCAAGAGGAGTGTATATGCGATATGAAGCGGTTATCGGATTGGAGGTTCATGCGCAACTCCTGACCGAATCCAAGGTCTTCTGTGGCTGCTCCACACAGTTCGGGGCCGAACCAAACACACAGGTCTGCCCCGTATGTCTGGGTATGCCGGGGGTGCTGCCGGCACTTAACAGGAGGGCGGTGGAGTTTGCCTTGAGGATGGCCCGTGCCACTAATTGCCGCATCAACCACAAGAGTGTTTTTGCGAGGAAGAACTACTTCTACCCGGATTTGCCCAAGGGCTTCCAGATCTCACAGTATGACCGGCCACTGGCCGAGAACGGCCACATAGAGATAGATATCGACGGCGGGGCAAGGCACATCGGGATTACGAGGATACATATGGAGGAGGATGCCGGGAAACTGCTCCACGGCGAAACAAGGGAGGATGAAGGTTACAGCTTCGTGGACCTTAACCGGACCGGTGTACCCCTCATCGAGATAGTCAGCGAGCCAGACATAAGGAGCGCAGAGGAGGCCTCGGCGTATCTCAAGGGGCTGCGTGATATCCTGGTCTATCTGGAGATATGTGACGGCAACATGGAGCAGGGAAGCTTCAGGTGCGACGCGAATGTCTCGGTAAGGCCCGAGGGAGAGACCAGGCTGGGTACGAAGGCCGAACTCAAGAACATGAACTCATTCAAGTTTATCCGGGACGGCCTGGAGTATGAGATCGGCCGGCAGATAGCGCTGCTGGAAGAAGGAGGGAGTGTCGCCCAAGAGACGCGCCTATTCGACCCTTCGAGGGGGATAACAGTATCGATGAGAAGCAAGGAAGAGGCGCATGACTACCGCTACTTCCCGGAACCTGACCTGCTGCCGTTACAGGTCGAGGAGTCCTGGATCGAAGAGATAGATGGGAAGCTTCCCGAACTTCCAAGGGCGAAAAGGGAGCGGTTTGTCAGGGAGTACGCCATACCCGCCTACGATGCGGGCGTACTGACCGCCTCAAAGGCCCTTGCAGACTTATACGAAGATTCCGTCAGGCTCCATCCCAATCCGAAGACCGTAAGCAACTGGGTCATGGGTGAGCTGTTGCGGCTATTAAAGTCCGACAACAGGGACGTAAAGGATATCGCCATCACCCCGGAAACCCTCGCTGAACTTCTTAATATGGTGGACTCCGGAAAGATAAATACGAAGACCGCAAAAGAGGTCTTTGAGGGTATGTATGTGTCCGGTAAGGCGCCGGGATCTATTGTGGAAGAGAAGGGGCTCATCCAGATATCCGACGAGGACGCCCTCTCGAAGACCATAGAAGAGATCCTGCAGGCAAATCAGGAGAGTGTGGAACAGTACATGGCCGGTAAGGAGAAGCTCTTCGGTTTCTTTGTGGGCCAGGTAATGAAGGCGACGAAGGGGAAGGCCAACCCCCGGATGGTAAACATGCTGCTCAAGGAGAGGCTTTCACAATGACAAGAGCCGGTCTCATCCCGAAAGGGCGAATACCCGAAACCCCTCCCTCTTCCACCTGAAATAATCATTCACTATCTTTCCATGGTCGAACACGAGGGGTTCAGGCAGGTCATGTTCACCGAACACGGCCGCTCCCTTCGCATCGGATTCCGCCACGGGAGATCCGTCGGCCTCGGCCACGAAGACGACGGAGAGGGTATGAAACCTCGGATCCCGGCCGGGATCCGAGTATGCGTGAAGCTGTGTCTTCAACCTCACCTTAAGGCCCGTCTCCTCCATTGCCTCCCTTCTGGCCGCATCCTCCAGGGTCTCACCATAGTCCACGAAACCACCCGGTATCGCCCATCCATGAGGGGGGTTTTTCCTCTCGACCAAGACGATGCCGCTCATTATCTCGATTATTATATCTACGGTCGGAACAGGATTTCGGTGGGTCTCTTTCACCCCCTTCCTATACCATAGGGAGGGGGTGGAGTCAAAGTGTATGGAAGTCCTCTATGCCTTTCTCCCAGCAAAACTTGGACTTAAGCTGCAGCGGGTCTTCAGAAGACCGAGGACCTTATTCATGATATTCTTGCGGGAAAGGAAGGATATTGGAGGCCTCCGGCGCATCCCCATCGTCTTTACCTCCTCCCACAGTTCCTGATGGGCATTGTCTATCTTGAGGCCCTTTTTAAATGCCTTCATCGCCAGGGCCTTCCGGTTGCTCATAAGATAGATCTTCCCAAGGTTCAGGTATATATCCGGGTTATAAAATTCCTTCCCTACCGCCATGATGCAGAGGGAGACCGCCTGTTCATACTTCTTCTCGACGACGGCTATGCTCAAGGCATAGTATGACATCGCCGCAGGTACTTCCGTAAACCTCAGGTCTTCCTCCAGGACCCTGGCGGCACGTTCCGGGCTGATACGCCTCTTGGCCGCTCCCTTATCCTTGATCAGGTCACTCATGCTTTTGCTTCGAGTTTTCCCGTATCCGTATCGTCTCCCTCTTAAGATCAGGGATATCCCTTGCAAGTACCTCCCAGGTCATCTTGAGGTCCACTCCGAAATATTCGTGGAAGAGGATATCCCGCATGCCGGCTATCCTCTTCCACGGGACCTCAGGATATCTTCCCTTCACCTCTTCCGGGATGTTCTTGACAGCCTCGCCGATAATCTCGATGCGGC
>WGFD01000248.1 GCA_015492395.1 Deltaproteobacteria bacterium
GATGTGGTATAGCCTCGTTTCATCGTAGTCTATCCTGCCTATGGTCCTTATATCCTTCTTCATCACCGTCCTCTTGACGGTATCCGTCCTGACCCCGATATTCTGAACGGTGACGGGATTAATCTTCACGGTGCCGGTATCCATGGTCTCCTCCTCGCCCTCATACACAGGGATGAGGTCCATCCCCATGGGCGACTTTCCCGGTTTGTCCGATATATAGGTAGGATCCATTGGAGCCTGCCAGTATAGTATCTTCTTTCCGGTCTCCTCCCTGCCCGCCGCGCCGGGTGGTGCCTTCTCCCCCGCATACCGCACATAATAGATGGAGACAACAGTCCCTATAACCAGACCTATTATGATAAAGATGATATTGAAAAGTACCCTGCCCTTCATTGTTCCCCCCGCTAAAACGGTTGTCTGTTATCTATTCGTCCTCACCAGACCGTAGTCCGGGGACATAGCAGCCGGACCTCGATCCGCTACCTAGGGCTGCCACGGTCCTCTGCTCCCGCCCGGTCATCGATCTCCCTGCCTATCAGTCTCTCGATGGCTGCAATAACCTTATTATATTCGGTAACCGTCCTTATATAGGCCAATTTTGTCTTTAGAAGAAACCTTTCGCTGTCGAGCAGCGCCAGGAAATCTATCTTACCCGTCCCGTAGTTCGCCATAGCCGAATTGAATGACAGTTCCGTCTGTGGCAGAAGCCCCGTCTCGTACAGGACAGTCACCTTCCTCGTCCGCTGAAACTTCTCGAAGGATGATTCGAGATCCCGCAGCCTCCCGTTCCTCTCAGCCGCGAGACGTGACCTGGTAGAGGCGGTCCTCTCCGACCGCTCGGAAATTCTTCCACTATATTTGCCCCACCATATGGGCAGGTTGATGCCTACCATGGCCTCCCATGCATTATCCCTGTCATCCCTCTGGAGGTAGCCGCCCCCAAGCATGAAGTTTGGATAGTAGTCCTTCCTGGCCAGCTCCGTTGCCAGCTCCCCGGCTCCAACCTCGATCGTGATGGCCCTAAGCGCGGGATTTTTCTTTATGACCTCATCCCTGAGCTTCTCCATGCCCAGTTCGACATTCCCCGTCCTTATCTCTCCTCCGGGCTCGGGGAGATCCCTCTCTATCCTCCTGTTCAGGAGCGCGTTTATCCTGGCCTGTATGACGCCTTTCCTTGACTCCAGATCTATCAGATCCTCCTCAAGTATACTCAGTTCAACCTGGGCCTTTATCACATCGTGCTGGGACGCGAGGCCCGTCGAATACTTCATCTCGGCCACATCTATAATCCGCTCCACGATCTCCCTCAGCTCTCTCGTAATCTCAATGGAACGCGTTATGTAGAAGTAGTCATAGTAGGCGTCCTTGACCCTCTTGGTGATATCCAACTCCTTGTCCCTGAGCATCTCTTCGGCGACAAGCGACTCCTTCACGGCTATATCCTCCTTCAGGGAGAGCTTGCCGGGAAAGGGAAACAACTGGCTCATGGAGAGCTTCGTTACGGCGGAGTCGGTTATGTTGAAGGGACTGTCCCCCGGTATCTCCATAGTCTCTATCTTCAACATGGGATCATCCAGCACCCCTTCCACCTTCACTCTGGCCCTCTTGGCGGCATACTCCATCCTGTATGCCGTTATCTCGGGGTTGTTCGCCAGCGCCTCCTCGATGAGGGCATCGAGTTGCAGATGCTCCGCCGCCGACACACCCGGGGCCGGCGGAACGAGGACGGAGAGCAAAAGAAAGAGGAGAGCGGCCGCACCGCTGTGCCGCCTTAAGAAGCTTCCCCCTCCGGTCCGACGGCCTGTCTTCGAAAGACGATTCATCATATCCTGTCAACCCTCTCTGCTATTTTATATACCAGATTCTACGTGCAGTAGAATTGTTTGTCAAAAAAATATATGCTAGTGCCTCTTGCAGTGCGCGGCACACCTCTTATCGGTCATGACGCTGTGCAATGAGCAGCGGTCCTTCTCGCAGTCCTTTCCGTGCAGGGCTGCTGGCATACCATACGACATTGAGAGAGAGAGCACGATAAAGGCTGATACCACCACGCTGCATACAACGGACCTCCACGTAGGCAGCAGAACCCTCATCTCCGCGCCCTCTATCAGTCGCCTCACCCTCTCCTCCACATGGCCGGTACCCCTGATAGAAACGGGCCAGAGGGCGCCACGGTGGTCCAGATCATACCTGGCAAGCTTGACAAGCGCCGCAGAGAGACCGATGACCCCTCCGGACCGCTCCACCGCCGAATCGTCCGCCTTACACTCGCGGAGCGAATGGAAGTAGCGCTCCAGATATCTCCATACAGGGAGATAGAAAAACGCGTCTCCGGCCACGGTCAGCAGGAATGACCTAAGGGGGTCCATCTTCCTCATGTGGTAGAGCTCGTGGTGCCACACCGCCATGAACTCTTCCCTCGAAAGGCCCTTGATGAGGCCGGTGGATATGTATATGCGCGGCCTCAAAAGACCATGGGTGAAGGCCGTCTTAACATTGTCATCCCTGATCAGAACTACGGAGAGCCCCCTGTCCGC
>WGFD01000249.1 GCA_015492395.1 Deltaproteobacteria bacterium
ACCTTCATCCGTTTGTCTGATCAGAAGGGTTCTTCCTTAGACCCAGACCGGACGATGTCACCCCTTCGCTCCACTGCCATTACAACACATTCTTCACTACTACGGGTGACTCCGCCCCTGCGCCCCGCCTCGGCACTCTCATCCATGTGGGATCTTCACTTGGGTTTCTCCCTTAACATCGGAACCTCAGGTTCCCAAGTTCCATACAAAAGCCTACATCCGGGTCATGCCACCTTTATGCCGGTTGCCGCCGGTAAGAGGGTTCCCTTCAGGCTCCTACCTGAGACGCTCCAGCCCTCAGGTTTTGACAACGTCTGTCTGCTCTCCGACACCTCATCAGTGGTTCACTCTCGTTCATCTCCCGGATGCCCACCTCACATGATCTCAGGCCATGCCTTCTCCTTAACGCTCACCACCATGACTCTTAATCACAGCAACTTAAGGTTGTTTGGAACCTACGCCCTCACGTCGATTCCGAGGGGTCTACCATCATCTCTTGCACAGCATGAACCGCTCTTGCGGTTCTTCTTGGCACACTGCAACCCAGCGGATTGTTGATCTCGTGGGCTAATTCAGCGGCCAGATGTCCTATGGAGACCATCTTTTCCGCATGAAGGAGCTGCAACTGGGTCTCTCCAAGCCTCCGGTTGGACTCATCCAGATCCCTGTTCAACCTGGCAAGTTCATCTATCCGTGCACGGTTTTTACGGTGAAGACGCACATTCTCCACGGCCAGTGTGAGGGTATCGGAGGCCTGCTGCAAGAGGGCCATCTCCTTTTCCGTGCAGTTCCGTATCTTGCGGTATCTATTAATGTTCAATACCCCCAGTACCCTTCCATTTTCGGCCCTCAGGGGAAGACAGAGTGAAGAGGCCGGTATCCCTGTCATATCCCTCTTTCGCCCTCCTTCTCTGCCAATAATAAGGCGTGGGTTACCCTCCCGCAAGACCTGGCCGGCTGCACCACTATCGAGTGGGGCCTTTATACCCTTCAGATCCTCCTTGAAGCCCTTTGAGAGGGCGACAACAAGTCCGCCTCTAAGATCGGACAGGACATATTCGTCTTTGCCGGAACGGGAAAAGTTTTTTCAGATCCTCTATGATCTTCTTTACCCTGTCCGACACCTCCCTCGATTCTCTAACCAGGTTTACGATGTCCTCCGCGATAAAGTCCAAATCCATTCTCTTCTTTTCCAACTTGATAGACTCCAATATTCTTCTGATATCCTGCCTAGTATCATCGGTTAAACACTCTTCTAAGGTCTCGTATCCATGATGCAGATCGACAAGGTCCTTAATGTATCCATCCAATGTCCCCATATCGGAGCAGACAAAGACTATGGGATTGTTGATCTCATGCACCACGCCAGCGGCTAACTGAGCAATCGACGCCAGCTTTTCGGACCGCAATAACTGTGCCTGGGCGCTCTGGAGATCAAGATATGACTTGGCCATCACCTTCCCGGACCTTATGCGCTCAACTACCCGGCCAAGCTGGGTTCCGATATGTGACATTATATCCATCAATCCCTCGTTGAGCTCTTCGGTCTTGAAGGGGCCGAACTACAGCCGCAACGACCTCCTCACCAACCAGGACGGTGAAGGCAAAGCCGGGCTTCAGTGATACCTCATAAGCGGCCACAATGCAATCGTAGGACTCCGTCAACAGGTGGATTCTCGACTTCACGTATTTGTATGCCTCCACGGCGTCCGGCTCGTTTTCCGGTCTGCGTGCGATAATCTCCTGAGCGGATCTGATATCCAACCAGAGGCGCCTGCCTCCTCCACCTCCTCCGAGACCTCAAGCGGTGGACGTGGCAGGGTCAAGTCACCGACCTCACCGCCCTGCTCTATCACCATTAGAGACCTCTCAACCCCATAAATGAGATCAAGCAACCCCGCGCGGTTTTCTTCCTTCCCCACATGGGACCGACCATATGCGCCCAGTTAAACGGCTGCTCGGACACCATCCTTTGACGGCCGGCGATATCAATAAAGGTGACATCTATGGATGTCCCGGCGAGAAACCAGTAAAAGACACCTATACTCACCAGCGCGTCACAGGCCGGCAACATGAGTAAAACGCCTATCTTCTTGGTTATGCTAAGTTTCATTACTATGCAAAATCCGTGTTCATCCGCGTGAATATGTGGCGATATGCGGCAAACCTGGTTGCTGTTCATTATATCTTCAGCCACGGATTTGCACCGATTATTAGTATTGGTATCTTTTCATTGGCATGTCAGGCTTGATTCTTGGCGATCTGATGAAGCACAGCCACACCCTTATTAGCCTCTGCCATCTTAAATGCCTCGCGGACAGTCTCGCACAAGTCACCATTGTCGTAAGGCTTGTTGATATATCTGTATACCCCTCCCTTATTGATGGCATCCTTCGTGGACTCGTGATCGGAGTGGCCGGTCAGTAGAATGCTTACAATGTCGGGATACAACTTCTTGATTCTGGATAGAAATTCCGTGCCATTCATCCGGGGCATCTGCTGGTCCGATAGAACGACGTCTACGTCATGGCAGGCCAACGATTCAAACGCCTCATAGGGATTGGCCGCGGTCAAGATGCAATAACCGTCATCCTTCAGCAACCGTCTGATGGAGCTCCTGACACACTCCTCATCATCCACTATCAGTAAGACCTGTGCCTTCTTCTCCTCGAAGACTTCGGACAGGTCAAGTCTCTCGCCCCGCTCCAGGAGACACGTAAACTCCTTCTCTGTCAGCGGCTTGCAGAAGTAGAAACCCTGCACCTCGTCACATCCGTTATTGAGGAGGAAGGCAAGTTGGCTCCTTGTCTCCACCCCCTCCGCGACCACTTTCAGTTTAAGGCTGTGCGCCATGGCGATTGTGGCCCGTACTATGGCGGCATCGTCCGGGTTTATAGTAACGTCCTTTATAAATGAACGATCGATCTTCAATGAGTGAATAGGAAGTCGCTTCAGGTAACTGAGCGACGAATACCCGGTGCCGAAATCGTCTATAGCCACCTGGATCCCCATCCCATTGAACTCATGCAGTATGGCAA
>WGFD01000250.1 GCA_015492395.1 Deltaproteobacteria bacterium
AGGTTCGGATACGAGAATGGGTATCTCGATACGGTGGATATCACATGGGCGGACAACGAGAGGGGCCACGGCCCCACCGGCACGGCCATAAGAACCGGCAGACCCTCCATCGCGAAGAATATCCAGACAGATGCAAGGTTCACGCCGTGGAGGGATGAGGCTGTCAGACGTAACTACGTCTCTTCGATTGCAATTCCCCTGAAGGACGCAGGCAGGCCGTTTGGCGCCGTAAATATATATTCGGAAAAACCGGACGCCTATGACGATGAAGAGGTAAAACTCCTTATTGATCTGGCAAACGATCTGGCTTACGGCATCGTCGCCCTTCGCACACGGACCGAGCGAAAGCAGGTGGCGTCGGCATTACGGGAGAGCGAAGAAAACCTCCGGTCTCTCGCCGAAAATACAAACTACGGCATCCTGGTAAGCATAGGAGAAAGGCATGTCTTTGCCAACCGGCGGATATCGGAGATACTCGGATACACCATAGATGAACTCCACGAAACCACCATGAAGGACCTCACCCACCCGGATGAGTACGGCAAGGCAGCGGACCCATACCATAAGGATCAGGGAACACAGGCCGAACCAAAACAGTATGAAACGGTCTTACTCGCCAAGGACGGCCGCGGTATTCCCGTGGAGATCACATTCGCGACAACACTCTGGAAAGGCCAGGCGGCGGGATTGATAACGGTTCAGGACATCACAGACCGCAAGAAGGCGGAAGAAGAACTGTCAAAACGGGTGAAGCAGCAGGCGGTGGTGGCCAAACTCGGACAGATTGCCTTGGCTAGCAATGACCTCTCCACTCTGATGGACAAGGCCGTGGAGATGGTCGCCGAGGCATTGAAGGTCGAGTATTGCAAAGTCCTGGAGCTTCTCCCCTGCGGCAAAGAGTTGTTGCTCCGCGCGGGTGTCGGATGGAAAGAGGGGTTGGTCGGCAATACAACTGTCAGCTCCACCGCAAATTCGCAGGCCGGTTACACACTGCTCTCCACAAAACCGGTGATCGTAGAGGATCTTCCCGGTGAAACACGTTTCAGCGGACCACAGTTGCTCCATGACCACGGTGTGGTAAGCGGCATAAGTGTGATCATACAAGGCACGGAGCGGACACTCGGCATCCTGGGCGCACATACCAGCCGGAAGAGAATATTCACAAAAAACGATATCAACTTCGTACAATCGATGGCAAACGTCCTTGCCGAAGCGATAGAACGCGGCAAGGCGGAGGAAGAGCTGCAAAAACACCGCGAACGCCTCGAAGAGATGGTTGCGGACCGCACCGACGAGTTGACCGCCGTCAACAGGGAGTTGGAGGCATTCTCCTATTCCGTCTCCCATGACCTGCGCGCGCCTCTCAGGGCCATCAACGGTTTCAGTCAGGCCCTGCTGGAAGAGTGCGGAAAGGAGCTGGATGATCAGGCCAGGGACTATCTCGGCCGAATGCGGACCGCCAGCCGACGCATGGGGAGACTCATCGACAACCTGCTGATACTATCCCGGGTAACTCGCCACGAAATGCATCGTGAGCGTGTGGATCTCACCGAACTGGCGCGCAGCGTTGAAGAACACCTCATGGAGATGCAACCCGACCGGCAGATTGAGTTCATCATCCAGGAGCGGCTGCATGCGGAAGGCGACGGACAACTCTTGCGGATAGTCCTGGAAAACCTCCTCGGCAACGCCTGGAAATTCACCGGAAAGAAGACGGCGGCGCGCATTGAATTCGGAAGTATCGAAGTGGATGGAGAAAGGATATTCTTCGTACGCGACAATGGCGCAGGCTTTGACATGCGGTACGTGGAAAAGTTGTTTGCCCCCTTTCAGCGGCTGCACTCACGGATAGAGTTCGAGGGCACCGGCATCGGTCTGGCAACGGTGCAGCGCATCATAACCCGCCATGGCGGCAGGGTGTGGGCCGAAGGTACGATGGGAAAGGAGGCGATATTTTACTTCACGCTACGACATGCCTGAAATGGAGATAGAGGTGGACGGTAATAGAACCATTCTTCTGGTCGAAGACAACCCCGATGACGAGATCCTGACCCTGCGGGAGCTCGCTCGGAACAATATCATCAACGAAGTGATAGTGGTCCGCGACGGGGCGGAGGCCTTGGACTACCTTTTCGGAGAAGGAAAATACGCGGACCGCGATACGGGCCTCTTGCCGGAGATCGTACTGCTCGACCTTAGACTTCCCAAAATAGACGGTCTCGAGGTATTGCGGCGCCTGAGGGCCGACAAGCGGACAAAACTCCTTCCGGTTGTGATCTTTACCTCATCAGACCAGGAGCGGGATATTATCGAAGGATACGAACTCGGCTGCAACAGCTACATACGCAAACCGGTGGACTTTGCCCAATTCACCGAGGCGGTACGCCGGTTGGGAATGTTCTGGCTACTATTAAACACGGCTCCGCATGGCAAAAGGGAAGAGTGAAATGGCCGACCCTTTGAATGTCTTAATCATAGAGGATTCGGAAGATGATGCCATGCTGCTTGTCAATGAACTGAGGCGCGGCGGCTACGAACCGGTGTTTGAACGCGTGGAAACGGCCGAAGCGATGGTTTCCTCGCTCAAAAGAAAGCAGTGGGATATCATCATCTCCGACTACGCCATGCCGGGTTTCATCGGTCTTGACGCGCTGGGATTATTGAAGGAGAGCGGCATGGACATACCGTTCATCATAGTATCCGGTACGATCGGCGAAGACACGGCCGTAGAGGCAATGCTTGCCGGCGCCCACGACTACATCATGAAGGATCGGCTCAAAAGGTTGACCCCGGCAATTCAGCGAGAACTCCGCGAGGCAAAGATGCGACTGAGGCACAAGCTGGTGGAGGAAGAACGCGCCCGCCTGAGTATGGCCGTGGAGCAAGCCGGGGAGACCATCATCATTACCGACGTGAAAGGAACCATCACCTACGTCAATCCCACTTTCAAGCGGATAACGGGCTTCAGCCGGGAGGAGGCCATCGGACAGACCCCGCATATCCTCAAAAGTGGAAAGCACGACAGGGCGTTTTACGAAGACCTATGGAACACCGTCACATCCGGCAAGGTATGGACGGGGCACTTTATCAACAAGAAGAAGAACGGCGAACTTTACGAAGAAGACGCCACAATCTCGCCGATCATAGACTCATCCGGCAAGATAGTGGCATACGTTGCCGTAATGCGTGATGTGAGCAACGACGTGCAGCTCAGGCGTCAACTGCTTCAGGCACAGAAGATGGAGGCCGTAGGGATCCTGGCCGGAGGAATCGCCCACGACTTTAACAACCTGCTGACAACTATCCAGGGCTTTACCGATCTGGCCATGGTGCGGCTTAATGAAGACGACCTTATATATAAAGATCTGAAGAAGGTAAAACACGCCTCCGTGCGCGCAGCGGATCTTACGCGCCAATTGCTCATATTCGGTCGAAAGCAGCCCATGGAGCTCACCCTCATCGACCTCAACGCCACAATCAACGGTCTGGTCAAGATGCTGAACCGCCTCATAGGCGAAGACATTGCCGTAAAGACGGATCTAGCCTCCGACGCCTGCATCGTCAAGGCTGATGAGGGGAACATCGAACAGGTTATAATGAACCTCGTCGTCAATGCCCGGGATGCCATGCCGGACGGGGGAGAACTCACTATAAAGACCGAAAGCGTAACACTGGGTGAAGAGTACTGCAGGGCAGTCAGTTACGCGCGGCCCGGCAGGTTCATCCGCCTGTCGATCTCCGACACCGGCCTCGGCATAGAGGACAAGTTGCTTCGCCACATCTTTGAACCCTTCTTTACAACCAAAGATATCGGAAAGGGCACCGGCCTCGGCCTCGCCGTCGTATATGGCATCGTCAAGCAACACGAAGGATGGATAAACGTCCACAGCGCACAGGGGCAGGGTACGACATTCAGGATATACCTTCCGGCCCGGCAGGGAAAGGTTCAGAGCAGGGTCAAAGAGACTGTTGCCTCTTATGATCTTCACGGCGACGGTGAACGGATCTTGCTGGTGGAGGATGAAGAAGGAGTACGTGAAGTCGAAAATGAAATACTCTGCAAGAATGGTTATACCGTCTTTAAGGCCGCCAATGTGAAAGAAGCCATCGAAATCTTCGAGAAGGAGAAAGGAGACTTCCACATGGTCTTCAGTGATGTGATCCTGCCCGACAATACCGGCCTGCAACTGATCGACCGGTTGCTCAGCCTTAAGCCCGGACTTAAGGTTCTGCTGTGCAGCGGCTATACGGATGACAAGTCACAGTGGCCCATCATACGCGAGAAAGGGTACCACTACCTGCAAAAGCCGTACGCGCTGCCGGACCTGCTCAAGATGATAAAAGAGATACTGACCGGCCGGACAGAATAGCGCAATCAATCTTGATAAACTCGTAAAAAGTCGAAAATAGGGACGGCACAGCAAAAAATCCAGATACAAGACAAACGGGTCCTGAGGAATGATATGCCTGCGCCTGCCTGTGCGTATCCACGCGCAGACGGGCGTCCACCTGGCATGTTGAAGCTCCCCGCAGCAAGCTGCGGGAAATGCGCTCGCTATGCATGTTCACAGAGCTTCCCTAATCTTGAAACTATAGACTTGACTGTAGTTGACAGGTGAGACAGACCGATGCCGGTATTCGACAGTATATTCTCCGAAATTGCCGCACTTCTCATGATATCGGTGTTTATCGGCGCCCTGGCATTGTGGCTCCGGCAACCGCTTATCATGGCCTTCATCATTGTCGGCATCCTTGTCGGGCCGGCCGGCCTCGATTGGGTGCACTCCCGTGACCAGGTGGACCTGTTCGCCAAGCTCGGCATCGCACTCCTTCTCTTTATAGTCGGCCTGAAGCTCGACCCCCACCTGATCCGATCCGTCGGGCTGGTTGCGGTTGTGGCAGGACTGGGCCAGATACTGTTAACGGCGATCCTGGGATACCTCATCGCCCTGGCCATTGGTCTGGACACGACGGCCTCCTTCTACGTCGCCCTGGCCCTCACCTTTTCCAGCACCATCATCATCGTCAAACTGCTTACCGATAAAAGAGAGATAGACGCACTGCACGGCCGTATCGCCCTGGGTGTCCTTATCATGCAGGACATCGTGGTGGTTCTTGTAATGACAGGGCTGGCGGCATTCGGCGGTGAAAACATGGAAGGGCTCTTGGGAAAAGAGGCCTTTATGGTCATCGCCAGGGGCACAGGTTTCCTGATATTTTCAGGACTCTCCGCCCGCTACGCACTTCCGGCCCTGCTGCGCCTGCTCGCCCGGTCAACGGAGATTCTTGTACTGTTCGCCATCGCATGGGCGGTCGGACTCGCGTCGCTGGGAGTGGGCCTGGGGTTCACCAAGGAGGTAGGCGCCTTCCTTGCGGGGATTACGCTCGCCGCCACTCCATACCGTGCGATCATCGCCGCGCGGCTGGTAAGCCTGCGCGACTTCATGCTCTTGTTCTTCTTCATCGCCCTTGGTGTCACTATAGATGTGGCACACCTGGGAACAGAGATAGGACCGGCGATCCTGCTGTCCATCTTCGTACTGATAGCGAAGCCGCTCATGGTGATGAGTTTTCTGGGGGTTATGGGTTACCGGAAACATACGAGCGCCCTGTCCGGCCTTGCGCTAGGCCAGATAAGTGAATTCTCCCTTATCCTGGCGACCATTGGCCTGGGTCTGGGGCAGATAGACGAGACGACGGTAGGATTGATCGCGCTGGTGGGACTGATCACTATCGGAGTATCAACATACATAATCATGTACGCGCACCCGTTGTATGAGCGCCTTGCACCATGGCTCGGCATATTCGAAAGAAAGATGCCTCACCCCGAAGATATCACCGGTGACGAGACCGGGCGGCATCCGTCCCGGGTCGACGTGATAGTCTTCGGGCTGGGCCGGTATGGCAGTAACATCGCTCAAGAGTTGCATCAGCGCGGCATAAAGGTACTCGGCGTGGACTTCGACCCGGAGGTGGTGGACTACTGGCGCAGGAAGGACCTGTTGACATTCTACGGGGACGCGGAAGATCCGGAGTATCCTCACGCCCTTCCGCTCGGCGAAGTGAGATGGGTGGTAAGTACAATCCGCGAGAAGGACGTCAACTTGACACTGCTCCACGCCCTGCGCCACCACGGCTACCACGGACGGGTGGCGGTGACCGCTCACTCCGAAGACCTGCATAAAGTCCTAAAAGGGGCCGGCGCGGACCTAGTGCTGCTCCCGTTCCAGGATGCCGCCGCCGAGGCGGCGGACATACTGACGGGAGGTTGAAGCTCGCTATGGCAGACAGGGAATCTACTTATGCAAGGAATTATCCGACCCGCCTGCCTGCCTGTTAATCCTGGCAGACAGGTCAATCTGATGGACAGCCGGAAGGTCGGATGAACCCGGGCGCTCCCTAACCGATAGCATCAACTATCGCATTGAAGGTCGCGCTGGGACGCATCGCCTTCGCCGCCTTTTCCGGGTCCGGCTGGTAGTAACCGCCCAAATCCTGAGGCGATCCCTGGGCGGCATTCAGCTCTTCGATGATCTTCTCTTCATTCTCTTCGAGCTCTTTCGCCACCTTGGAAAAACGCGCCTTGAGGCCGGCGTCTTCGGTCTGCTCAGCCAAGGCCTGAGCCCAGTATAAGGCAAGGTGAAAATGGCTTCCTCTGTTATCAAGTTCGCCGCACTTACGGGAAGGGGACTTGTTGCTCTCCAGAAACTTGCAGTTCGCCTGCCCCAGGGCCTTGGCAAAGACCTTTGCCTTTTTATTGCCCGTCACGTTGCCCAGGTGTTCCAATGACTCCGCGAGCGCCAGGAATTCGCCGAGTGAGTCCCATCGGAGATGACCTTCTTCGACGAACTGCTGGACATGTTTGGGCGCCGAACCACCCGCGCCCGTCTCGAAAAGCCCGCCGCCGTTCATCAGAGGCACGATCGACAGCATCTTCGCGCTGGTACCCAGTTCAAGAATCGGAAAAAGATCCGTGTTATAGTCACGCAGTACGTTGCCTGTAACCGAAATAGTATCCTTACCGTCTCTCATCCTCTCCAGCGAAAATCTGGCCGCTTCAGCCACAGGCATAATGCGGATATCCAGGCCGGTCGTATCGTGGTCCTGCAGATACCTGTTTACCTTCTCTATAAGCTGCGCGTCATGCGCCCTGGTCTCGTCGAGCCAGAAGACGGCCGGCGCTCCCGTCGCCCTCGCTCTAGTGACGGCCAGCTTCACCCAGTCCCGTATGGGGGCGTCCTTTACCTGGCAACTGCGCCATATATCACCCTCCTCCACCCCGTTTTCGAGAATCGTACTCCCCGAAGCGTCGACGATACGGATAGTCCCCTTTCCCGGCGCCTGGAACGTCTTGTCGTGGGATCCGTACTCCTCCGCCTTTTGCGCCATGAGTCCCACGTTAGGAACACTTCCCATCGTCGCCGGGTCGAAGGCGCCATGCTTCTTGCAGTGATCTATGGTCTCCTGGTAGAGACTCGCGTAACTGTGGTCGGGGATTACAGCCTTAGTATCGTGGAGCCTGCCGTCGGGACCCCACATCTTGCCTCCCTCGCGAATCATGGCGGGCATGGACGCGTCTATGATCATGTCGCTCGGAACGTGCAGGTTTGTTATCCCCTTGTCCGAGTTCACCATGGCAAGATCGGGCCGCTTCTTGTAGACTTCCTGTATGTCATCCTCGATCTCCGCCCTCCTGGCCTCCGGCAGGCTTTGTATCTTAGCATAAAGGTCGCCCAACCCGTTGTTGAAGTCAACGCCGAGCTCCTCGATCACAGAGGCATGCTTGTCAATGACGTCTTTGAAGAAGACCTTGACGCAATGGCCGAAGATGATAGGATCGGAGACCTTCATCATCGTGGCCTTCATGTGCAAGGAAAAGAGCACCCCCAACTTCTTCGCATCGTCCAGTTGCTCGGCGAAGAAGCTTCTCAGGGCATCTTTGCTCATGAAGGTGGCATCAACAACCTCACCGGCTTGAAGCGGCACGCTCTCCTTCAGGACAGTGACCTTGCCGTCCTCATCGACGAACTCTATCCTGGCGCCCGTCGCCTCGGCCATGGTCACTGACTTCTCGTTTGAGCGAAAGTCTCCCTCGCTCATGGTCGCCACATGTGCCTTCGAGTCCGATCTCCATTCACCCATCCTGTGAGGATGCTTCTTCGCGTAGTTCTTCACCGCCTCCGCAGCCCTGCGGTCTGAGTTCCCCTCTCGCAGCACTGGATTTACGGCGCTCCCCAGGACCTTGGCATACCTGGTCTTAATCTCCTTCTCCGCGTCGTTCTTAGGCTCTTCCGGATAGTCCGGAATGTCATAGCCATGCTCCTGCAGCTCCTTGATCGCGGCTTTGAGTTGCGGCACCGAAGCGCTGATATTCGGCAACTTGATGATATTGGCCTCCGGTGTCTTCGCGAGCTCACCGAGGGCGGCCAGTTCGTCCGGTATCCTTTGGCTCTCCGTCAGATTCTCCGGAAAACACGCGATAATCCTGCCCGCAAGAGAGATGTCCCTTGCTTCGACGGCGATACCGGTTCCCTTTGTAAACGCCTGGATAATAGGCAACAACGAGTACGTTGCCAGCGCTGGCGCCTCATCGGTCTTCGTCCACATAATCTTTGACGTCTGCTCTGTCATACTATTACCTCCTAAATCGTTTATATCTTCGCCCATCTTTTTTCCTCCTCCATCTCTTTCTTCCATGGATGCTGAAGAAGTTATACTATCATTTTATCATCGATGATCATAGGGCAACATGACCCTCTCAACAGTTTTGTGCAAACACTCCGGTAACCCAGTGAAAGAGCCGGGAAACCGAGCCTCCGCCGCCTTTGGCGGCGGCCACAAAAAAACCGACACAAAGATCCCGTTACAAAATCCCATGTCGGCTTACCCTTAAGCTGCCACTCTTTCAAAGGAAAGAGCAGCCTCTTACCTGTCCGCCTCGAACACGACTACAAATTTAAGTCAGCCGCTGTCATGAAGTCAAGTATTTTTTCTCAATATTCTCGTCCACCGTCAAAATGATCACCTTTTCACCTGTTACGGTGCTGATATCCATATGCAGACTGACGACCTTGGTCCCGGTGATATCGCTTATTATCTTCTCAAGGATCTCCCGTGAGTTTTCGACAAGATTCGACCTGAGCTTCTTAATCAATTCAGTGCCTTCTGAGTTCTTGGCAAGCTGCCTCTCGGCGGCGGTCAACACCCCTTTAAATCTAACAAACACAATGTCATTGATAAGATGCGTCTCGGCATCCTCAGGCCCCCTTCCCATATGGTCCTTCTCGAACTTTATCATACCCTTGGTGATTTCGGCCTCAATCTGGCCCTTTGTAAAACTCTTCGCCATTCGTGGAAGATAACATCTTAACACCCGCGTGTCAAAGATTTACCGAAATCCGGATCCGCAAATCCGGCAGTATTGACAACAACATAGAACCAATGGTATAAAAAGCCGTTGATCATGGACGGGACGCCATCCACCTGGAATACACGACACAGTAGAGGCCATCTCTTCTAAAACCCATACATAAGCGCTCCACTCCGCAAACCGCCTGGAGAAGCAATGGGTGACAGACTCAAGTTCGAACGCTTCATCTGGATTCACAGCCGGATAAAGGCCGGCAGATACCCCAACGCCGGAGACCTCGCAAGGCGATTCGAGATATCCCGCAGGACGGCTCAGCGGGACATCGAATTCATGAGGGACAGGCTTGAGGCGCCCCTGGACTACCACAAACGGCATAAGGGATACCGCTACACCGAAGGCTCCTACGAACTCCCCTCGCTCTGGTTCACGGAAGACAACATCGTCGCCCTCGTCCTCGCCGCAAGGCTGGCCGCGGCCATCCCCGACTACGATCTCAAGGGCGGCCTCAATACCGCCATAAGGAAGATACTCGAACTCTACGGAACACGCAAGGGGCTAAGCCTCGAAGACCTCTCCGGAAAGATATCGGTAAAGAACGTCGAATACGCCAGGACGGATGGCCCCCTCTTTCACACAATCGTCGACGCCCTCTTCAACAAGAGGGGGCTCACAATCATCTACTACTCGCCTCATACCAACAAAGAGACAAAGCGAACGATTCTCCCCCTCCATCTTATGCAGTACATGGGGAGCTGGCATGTCATCTCATTCTGTACAAGACAGAGCCAATTAAGGGACTTCGCCCTATCACGGATAAGGGATGTCAAAGTCGCCTACATAGATATTGACCTTCCGGCAGGCCTGCCTTCAATAAAGGAATACACACGGAGACACTTCGGGATCATGCAGGGTATCGAAGCGGTCACCGTAAGGCTCCGCTTCGCGCCGAAGGCCGCTTCATGGGTGCAGGAACAGATCTGGCACCCCCGGCAACGGTCCACCTACGATGAAGACGGCGGCCTCACCCTCGAATTCCCGGTGGCGGACTTCAGGGAGATAAAGAGGAAGATCCTCAGCCACGGCTCACGGGTAAAGGTGCTTGCTCCAAAGACCCTTGCCGAAGAGGTCAGGGAAGAGATCAAAAGGATGGCAGGGAGATATAGCTGAAAAAATATTTACCTACGACACCGGTTGTCATAGGTGGTGTGC
>WGFD01000251.1 GCA_015492395.1 Deltaproteobacteria bacterium
AGTTACAGGACCGTTAATGGAATTGGCCTTGATGTCCAGCAGAAAGTTCTGGGTGAAGAATATATCACTCTTTCCGTTGCCGTTTCTATTGTCAGTCAGCACGCCATAGACGTTTCCGTCATCATCCACGTCTATCCTGGGGAGGGAGTGTGAGAGCGCCTGTGAGTCGTCGTTGATCACTATATCCGTAGAAAAGGTCTTACCCCAGTCGGTGGACTGATCAAAGTAAGAGTTCGAGAAACCGTCCCTTTGGTCGTACCAGCTCACGCTGATCCTGCCCTTGTCGTCTGACGATACAACCGGATAGATATCATAATCACTTGATATATCGCTGTATAGATCGCTTACTCTGACACTCGTATCGAATGACAGCGCGCCGTCAGTCGACCGTGCAAGATATATGGCATTCTCATAGGGGGCTGTCGCTGGATCAGGGTCGTCCCGCCAGTCCCTCCAGACGACGTAGATGTGTCCCTTACTGTCCGTATCCAACGCCGGTTCATACTGGTCGTTGACGGTAACGTCGTTAACACGGACATTGGGATTGAACGACAGCCCCTGGTCATCTGATCTGGCTATATATACATCCCGGTCTCCGTTTCTGTTGTCGTGGAAGGCCACATAGAGCGCTCCGTCCGAAGGGGTGACGGCTATGGATGACCATAGTTGTTCGAAGGAAGCGACGTCATCTACCCTTGCCGGCATGCCAAAGCTTACGCCGCCGTCTGTAGACCTTGCTACAAGGACATCACCGGTCTCCCCGGCGTACCAGTCCCACCTGCTGTAGTCACTGAAAGATACGTAAATATTGCCGCTGATGCCATCCACGGCTATCGAAGGTTGAAAGTGCCATGGGTAGATGCCGGTACCGTCGGTACTCACCAGCACATCCGTCCCCCATGTCGTGCCTCCGTCGGTGGATCTATCCAGGTAGATGTCGATATTACAGCTGGAGTCCACGGCGACGGAACAGTCCTGGTCTCTGTAGTCGAACCATGTCACATATATCGTACCGCTGTCGTCGATGACCATGTCGGGCATGTATGCGTCGTAAGGGGATCCGGTGTCATCGTTCAGCTTTACGCTGTTTTCGAATGTGGTGGTTCCATTCCTCATGCGGCTGAAGCGAATCTCCTGCGTTCCGTAACCGGGATCCTCATCCACCCAGACGGCATAAACGGTACCGTTATCTGCCTTGACCACAACTGCCTCGCGCTCGTCGGTAAGGTTTCCGCTGTCGGAGTTGACCTGTATGTTAGGGAGGAAAGACATCTTGCCGCCAACGGGGAGCGCGGCGCCGCGACGCCACCTTCTATCCGGGCCGGAGGTTTTACTAAGATTACTATCCGTCGACGGCGATAGCGCGGCGGGCGGCCTGACGGCGGCGATGAGCATATCTCCGGCTATGAAGTGGAGTAGCATCGGTATCACCATAATCCATAAGCCTTGTTTTGTTGTTGCCTTCATCTTTCCTCCTTTCGGTTGTAGAAATATGAATTTCAATATTAAATACCATAAACCGTGCAGCAATATCTTGACATTTTCTGCTTCTCTATTGACCTATTTCATATAAAATGTGCGTTAGAGGAGGTCAGATCTATCCAGATCTTCCACAGGTCATGTTTTATACCTTATCAAAGAGGGGGTAATGGGATCCGGATAACAGAGCGTTACAACTGTGTATACCTGTATCGCTCCTCAGTGTGTCGTGTCTCGGCCTGCTTTGTTACGACGCTCTGCATGCGCATATATTTATAACGCAATGTATAGATATCCAGGGAAAGGGCGGTTTGGAGCGGAGAAGGTGGACTCCGGCGGTTATTTTACCGAAGGACAGTAAGAAACCGCCCTCGGCGGGGCCGGTTAGCAACACCCTGGCCCGCAGGGTTCGCCCTCCTCTTCCGTCGGGCCGGTAATCTCAAACATGCCAGCGTATGGAGGTCTCTTCAGCCTTTCCGCTGTGTCGGTGCAGATCTCGACCGCCTTGCCTAGGGGAAAGGTATGTCCCTCGTCATCGGATACCGAGCTGAATGGTCCCCTGTATACCGCCTGCTGGCCGATATAGACGCGCCTCTCTCCCTTGGTAAATTTGTATCCACGCAGTACTACCGAGTCGAAACGGATTCCCTCCGCCTCCCTGTAGAGTGAACGGGAAAGCAGGTCTATACCGTAGAATCCGGCATCCCCGGCGTGTTTGATAAAGTCAGCTAGCGTCAACGCCCCGGATATGCACTCCCCCCAGAGTTCTTTGTCCCTCTTCATATGTGGAGGGACCGGCATGTCTGCGACTATGTCCGATATTACAAAGCGTCCGCCGCTATTCAATATCCTGTATATCTCGCTAAAGACCGCCTCCTTCTTTACGGACAGGTTTATCACACAATTGGATGTAACCAGATCGATAGTTCCGGACTCCGCTGGTATATCTTCCAGCAGTCCCTTGCGGAACTCTACATTGTCGTATCCGAGATTGCGGCTGACCTCGTCCTTGCCGGCTATGGCCTTCTCCAGCATCTCATCGGTCATGTCTACTCCGATGACACTTCCTGAAGGTCCGGCCGCTTTTGAGGCGATGAAGCAGTCGATGCCGCCGCCTGACCCCAGGTCCAGAATGGTCTCACCCTCTCTTATATCTGCAAGAGATACCGGGCTTCCGCAGCCATAGGATATCTCCAGCACCTCCTTCGGGATGTGGCCGGTATCGACCTTGTCGTATATCGTGGGGCAGCAGAGAGAGGATTGCGGTGTCTCGGCCGCCGCGGCATAGAAGTTCCTTACATCTTCCGTTGCGACTGCGATATCGGTATTTGAACAGCAAAGTCCGGCTGTTCTGCAGGTATAGCATGCCTGCGATTCAAGATAATAGGGTGAGAGACTGTCCCCCAAGCGGTTTCCAAGTCTTGCCTTCGGATCGTCTATTAATATGGGACAGACATAGACCCCTTCCGCTGTAACCATCCTGCAGTACGAGCACTGAAGACTGCTCTTTGGAAAGTCGCTGAAGCAGCTTTCCGTAACCCTTTCATTGTCGTAATAGGGGCGGATATTCCTTTCGGTCCGGCCCAGATAGACCGTCGGGAGTGTCTTTACCTGCGGTTCACCGGCGCCCAGGTCCATAAGCCATCGTTTGAATTCGTATTCGGACACCCCCGACTCCGTCCATTGCGTGGCGGTCACGATTGGGTTGAAACCGGCCCCAAGCAGGTTTCTGATACCTCTCACGGCCCTTGTGAAGGAGCCCTGCCCGCGGATGCTGTCGTTCTTCTCCTCATCAGGGCTCTCTATACTTACTCTAAATCTCATCTGGTTTTGTGACGCATTCCGAAGTTCCTTTAATCTCGAGGCTGCATCCTCTGTGATCAGTATCGCATTTGTAAGAACCGTTACATTTCCGGCTGTAAGGGTATCCTTCAGGATGTTCGGGAGTTCAGGGTTTAGGAAGGGTTCACCGCCTGTGAAGTAGTACTCTTCCACCCCGTAGTCTTTAGCCTCTTCCAGATAATCTCTTACCAGATCGCCGGGCATCATCTTGTGGCGGGATACGTCGGGGCCGCAGCTTATGAAGCAGTGTTTGCATTCCAGGTTGCAGAGTGTGCCGGATACCTGAAACCAGAGCGTGTTCAGGGCTATCAGAGGTACTTGGGCCAGGTTGTTTGGCCGTGTCGTCATATTGCGACTCCTCCTTGTTGCCGAATTCCAGGAACCGTTGAGTGTTTCTCGTATATCATACTATAATGTCCAAGGCCAGATATACCATCCCTGGGTAATGTATCTTATCTTGTGTCAGTAAAGAGGAAGGGGTACCATTTATAGCAGTCCAACATACCAACTATAAGGAGGTACCCCTATGGCCCAGAGAGCCACGATAGAGAACTTCTCACAAACTGCACAGATAGTCAAGGAGTTAGGTCTCAGTTCCTGCGATGGATGGGATGTAGATGAGTGGAAGGAGGAAGGGTTGAAGGCGTTCAGGAGGGCTATAGAGGACACGATGGAGGTCTACACAGAGAGGAGTCGCCTTGAGGCGGTCGACAGGGGTCTCCTGGATCGCCGTAACGGCTACTGCGAGAGGCGCATCCTCACGGTATTGGGAGGCACGGAGGTCCTTGTCCCCCGGTTGCGGACGACGAGTGCGGCTTCCGTGTTAAATGCCTGTGCCCGGCGCACGGCGGACATATTTACGGCAGATAATGGCCGTACCGGTCCCGGAATCGAGACATCCGATTCTCTGATATGTTAAGATATGCTCTGCTGTGAGGTGAAGTATGTAAGGTGGATTACAAAACCATGGGACAGTTTTTTCCTCACATCTCTTGTGGGTGTATTGCGCATGTTATGTAGAACTACAGACGAAAGCCGGTTTCCGGATATGGCAAGATGGAATATAAGAAGATTCCCTTTTCACCTGGAATCCTATTATACATGTGTGTCTTGACATGAGTGGACTTTTCATCGATAGGGCAGAATTGGTTGAACATACATCGCGAGCGCCTGTCTGCGTACAACGCACCTGCCCGCCGGGCAGGCAGGCAAGCAAGCATTCCCCTCAGCTTGCTGCAGGGATCTTCGACTCCGGTCCATGAGTGATCAGGCGATGCACATTCTTCAAAGTGTATTCGGCTATGGCAGCTTCCGGTCCTGCCAGGAGGAGGTCATAGACCATCTCGTGGCGGGTGGTGACGCGCTGGTACTTATGCCTACCGGTGGCGGCAAGTCTCTATGTTATCAAATACCGGCCATCGTGCGTCCCGGGACCGGTGTCGTTGTATCGCCTCTTATATCCCTGATGCAGGACCAGGTGAGCGGGCTCATGCAGTCTGGTGTGCGTGCGGCTTACCTTAATTCCAGCCAGGACGCATATGAGGGGTTCCGTGTGGAAGAGCAGCTGCTTGACGGAAGGCTCGACCTCCTGTACGTGGCGCCGGAGCGGCTGTTGACGCCGCGTTTCCTCGATCTGTTGACACGGATAACACCGGCGCTCTTCGCCATAGATGAGGCGCACTGTGTTTCGCAATGGGGCCATGACTTCCGCCGGGAGTACCTCCAGCTTTCCGTGCTCCACAAACGCTTTCCCCATACACCGCGTATAGCGCTTACCGCCACCGCCGACGAATCCACTCGTAACGAGATAGTAGAGCGGCTCGGGCTGGAGGAGGCTAAGGTCGTTGTAAGCGGTTTTGACCGGCCGAACATCCGTTACCGCATTGCACAGAAACGGAATCCCCGGGAACAGTTGCTGCGTTTTATCGGGGAAGAGCACGAAGGTGATGCGGGAATCGTTTACTGTCTGTCGCGAAAGAAGGTAGAATCAACCGCCATGTGGCTGAAGGAGAAGGGATTCAAAGTTCTCCCATACCATGCCGGCCTCCCCGTCGACGTCCGACGGCGGCATCAGGACAGTTTTCTCAAGGAAGAAGGCGTCATTATTGTCGCCACCATCGCATTTGGTCTTGGTATCGACAAGCCGAACGTGCGCTTTGTCGCCCATCTGGATCTGCCGAAGAGTGTAGAGGCCTATTACCAGGAGACGGGCCGCGCGGGTCGTGACGGTCTTCCAGCCACTGCATGGATGGCGTACGGTCTGCAGGACGTAGTCATGCTCAGGCAGATGATAGAAAGGTCGGAGACCTCCGAGCAGAGAAAACGCGTGGAGCGCCACAAGCTCGATGCCCTCGTTGGTCTATGCGAGGTGACTACCTGCCGCCGTCGGACCATTTTGAGCCACTTCGGCGAGACCCCGCCGGACCACTGCGGCAACTGTGATACGTGTCTCGAGTCTGTAGAGACATGGGACGGTACAGTTGCGGCGCAGAAGGTCTTCTCGTGTGTCTACCGGACCGGTCAGATCTTCGGGGCAGGCTATATAACCGATATCCTGCTTGGAAAGGACTCGGACCGCATACGCAGGCTGGGGCATGGCCGGTTGAGTACATTCGGTATAGGAAAGGAACTGGATACGGCGGAGTGGCGTTCGGTGATACGGCAGCTTGTGGCGAGAAATCTCTTGGATGTGGATGTGGAGGGCTTCGGTTCCCTGAGGCTTACGAAAGAGTCGTACGCCGTGCTGAAAGGCGAGGCGAAGCTGTATCTCAGAAAGGATAAGAGAGAAGAGAAGAGGCGTAAGAAGGTACGGGCCGCCCGCCATACGGGGTCGTTCACGGAGGCAGGGGATAGGAGGCTCTGGGAGGCGCTTAGAAAGCGGCGGGCCGATATAGCCAGGGAGCAGGGCGTGCCGCCGTATGTAATCTTTCACGACACGACCTTTATGGAGATGGTAGTGCGCCGCCCCGTGGACCTCGATCAGATGCGCCTGATTACCGGTGTGGGTGAGCGGAAACTGGAGATGTACGGGAACGAATTTCTGAGGATTATCATAGAGCACAGCTGAAACCCGGCGGACAACCGATTACTAAAGACCGTGGCATTCCTTCATGCTTGGCCCTACCCTCTGTGGATAAGATAGACTAGGTATGATATGTAGATGACGACGAAAGATATACCTTCCTTTCTGTCGATGGTGTGCCTTCTTCCTAGGAAGAGCGAGAAGAAGAGGACGGTTGTGGCGAAGCCCACCATCGCGACATCCGCATTGAGCGCAGGTCTGAAACCTATCGGCCTTATAACGGCGCTTATGCCCAGCACCCAGAAGATATTGAAGATATTGGAGCCCACAACATTGCCGATCGCTATATCGACCCTCTTCTTATAGGCGGCCACAGCCGAGGTTACTATTTCCGGCAGGGATGTTCCTATGGCTACTACGGTTAACCCTATCATGGCTTCGCTTATCTCAAGGGTCCTTGCGATGGCCGTCGCGCCATCTACCACCCATTGCCCACCGAGGCTTATACCGACGAGCCCGCCCATGGTCATAGCGGACGCCTTAATCATGCCAAGTTGTCTTGATCCCTTGTCCTCGTCTAAATCATGATTTTCCAGTCCATATATGTAGTATAGGAAGAGAGCAAAAAGTGCTATGAAGACGAGTCCGTCCCCTCTGCTGATCAACGAATAGGAGCTTCCATATATCAAGGTGTCGTTCGCAACAAAGGCGAGTACAATCACCGCCAATAGGCTGAAGGGTATCTCTTTCCATACTGTGCTCTTCTGCAGATGAAGAGGATGTATGGCCGCGGATATCCCTAGAGCGAGAAGTATGTTTGTTATATTGCTCCCGAGGACGTTGCCGATAGCGAGCTCCGTCTTGTCGTTGGCGCTGGCCACTATATTGACTAGAAGCTCCGGCGCCGAGCTTCCGAAGGATACTATCGTAAGGCCGATAACCAGATCGGATACCCCGAATCGTCTGGCTATGTATGAAGTGCCCTCGACCAGGAAATCCGCTCCTTTTATGAGTAGCACAAAACCTAATACGAAGAGGATATAGGCGATCAAAGAGCGGACTCCACTTTATTCCGTAATATTGCCGGAATAAGACCCGTACGTTGCGAAGTGTCGGTCTGAGTCTGGCAGATTGATGGTCCGGACCGGTGTGATACCACACAGGCTGGGATTGGGGTGATATCTGTCATGGGTATATGTATCACTAATGAGAAAGGTTTTTAGGTTTTTCGTCTCCCTATGGCACTTAATCCACTTTAATACGGGCCTGAAGAAAGATACCACAGGTCGGTGAGGTTTATCAAGATCGGTCGCTCACCCGAAGTTCCGGGACGGAGCGAGGTTAAGCAAAGATGGCGTCCGGTCCATTGCACCGGCTTTGGGGTTGACGGTCTGTAAATGGGCCTTGACTTGCATAGAATTTATAGTATAAACTTCTATGCAGAGCGGGCGTAGTTCAATGGTAGAATGGAAGCTTCCCAAGCTTCATACGAGGGTTCGATTCCCTTCGCCCGCTCCATTACTGTTGTAGAAATCAATAAGTTACATACCTAACACGCACTAAAGAGTGTGTCCCCGGGCCGTTCTGGAAGTCCCCTTTGAGAGATTGACCCGGACTTAGCAGCCTTCTTGCCGGTTATACTGTCAGCGGCAGTATCGTCTTCGATTAAAAAGCTGCTCTTGTAGATCTTCCTGGCGCTAAGCTCTACCGGCAACATGGTGTTCGGTCCTTTCTGCCGCGGCTTGGCTAGTCATTATTACCGAAGATAATATATACTTATGACTTCTCGTCGCCGGAACAGCTCTCCTATGCCGGCCTCTGAGTCGTAATGCAGATTGTTCTTAAACATGGAGTATGTTATAAAGTCTTTATGAAAATCGGACCGAAAGAGGAGAGTAAGATGAGTTGCCCTCTATGTAAAGGGAAGGCCAGTTGGAAGAATAACCCCTATAGACCCTTCTGCTCAGAGAGGTGCAGGCTGATAGACCTTGGAAGGTGGGCCGAAGGAAGTTATGTCATACAGAAGACGGATAAGAAGGGGTTCGGGATTGGAGAGTAACCTTCCACTGTTGTTGTGCCCCCATCCTCGAGATTGCACGGCGAGCGCCTGTCTACCGTGGTGCCCGTACAGGCAAGCATTCCCCGTAGCCTGCTGAAGTGGTTTAATCGCGGAAGAAAAAGGAGAAGTAACCCTTGATGGAGATGAATATCAATACTCAATTGATCAATTCCGTCCTCTACGGGGCGGTTGCAGGCCTTGCGACCATAGGCGGAATATATATACTCCTGGCAAATGAGAAGTGGGCGCTGAGGAACTCTATACTCTTTATAAGCTTCGCCGCCGGTGTGATGCTCACAGTTGCATTTACCAACTTATTGCCGGAGGCCATCGAGGCAACCGATAAGGCCTTGCCGGTCGTGCTTGTCACGCTTATTGCCTTCTATGTGGTGGAACATATCATCATGATCCACTCCTGCGCGGAAGAGGAGTGCAGCACCCATCCCATGGGTTGGATGGGCTTTATAGGCATAGGATTCCATTCTCTTCTCGACGGTATGGCCATAGGCGTCGGTTTTGAGGCCGGCTTCAAAGTGGGTTTGGCTACGGCTATCGGCGTTCTTCTCCACGAAGTGCCGGAGGGTATCAATATGACCGCCTTGCTTATACATAGCGGCTACGAAAAGAGGAGGACGGTGATGCTCTCGTGGCTTGTGGCCTTGGCTATACCTCTGGGGGCCGTGATTTCGCACCTCCTTTTCAAGGGTGTTTCCGAGAACATACTGGGTATACTGCTTGCTATTGCGGCCGGTTCTTTTATATACATCAGTGCGGCTGATCTCATCCCAGAGACACACCGCAACTCACGGAAGACGAATATCGTACTTGTAATAACCGGCGGTCTTCTGGTATACATTGTGGGCAATGTCATAGGGAGGCATTGAACATGCATCGCAAGCGCCTGTCCGCCAAGATTGACAGGTTGCTGCAGGGAACTTCAACATCTGTAACGGGTGCACTTTCCGCAATCTGTTGCGAGTGGATATAAGGAAAGACTATCTTCAGGGAGATCGGGAATATGATTGAGAGGTATGCCAGAGGGGAGATGGGGCGCATATGGGAGAGGGAGAATATCTTCAGAAAATGGCTTGATATAGAGGTGGCCGCATGCGAGGCATGGTGTGAACTCGGGAGGATTCCCAAGGAAAGCCTCGCGAATATAAGAAGAAGGGCGTCGTTCGATATAGACAGGATAGATGAGATAGAGAAGACCGTTAAACACGATGTCATTTCTTTTCTCACGGCTGTGGGCGAAAAGATAGGCCCGGACTCCAGGTTTATGCACCTCGGCATGACATCCTCGGATGTACTCGATACTGCGTTGGCCATGCTGCTGAAGGAGGCGTCGGAGCTCATTATAGAAGGGATAGGGGACTTGGGGACAGCCATCAAGGAGAGGG